>DAIRTY010000025.1:0-13991 GCA_036803645.1 Acidobacteriaceae bacterium
CCGGGACGCGAGGTGAAGATCACGGAGGAGGGCGAGATCCTGGTGCGCGGCGAGATGCTCAGCGGGGCGACCTGGGCGGGCGGGCAGATGCACGCGCGCGAGGGCGAGTGGCTGGCCACCGGCGACCTGGCGGAGAAGAACGCGGCGGGCGATCTGCGATTTCTGGGGCGCAAGGGAGATGTGATTGTGACCGGCGCGGGGATGAACATCCATCCCGCCGACCTGGAGGCCGCGCTGCTGGCGCAGACTGGCGTGCGCGGCGCGGTGGTGGTGGCCTGCGAGATGGCAGGCGGCGCGGAGCCGGTCGCCGTAGTGCTGTTCACAGGCGCGGAAGAAGAACTGCAACATGCCGTGGCAGAGGCCAACCGCGCGCTGGCCGACGTTCAGCAGATCCGCCGCGTGCTGCGCTGGCCGGAGATAGATCTTCCTTACACGTCGACCGGCAAGCTGGTGCGTCGGCAGGTGGCGCAATGGGCCAACTCGATGCTGGCTGGACAGCGGCAAGCTGCGGCTGGCAGTTCTGCGTTGAATCGCGATGCGCTGCTGGAGCTTGTCGCCGAGGTCACAGGCGAGGCGATTCCGGTTGCCGATTCCGCAGCACTCAATCGCCTGCGGCTCTCCGAGGACCTGCATCTGGACTCGCTGGGACGGGTGCAACTGCAGTCCGCGCTGGAGCAACGCTTCGGCGTGGAGCTGGAGGACGATGCTGTGGCGAAGATGGAAGATGTGGCGCAACTGCGCGCGCTGGTCGAGCTGCAACTGGCTGGGCCTGCGGGTGGTGTTGCCGCCCAGAGTCCGCAGTCGAGACGCAGAGACTCCACGTCACTCTGCGATGGACGAGAAAAAACCTGCGATGAACGAGAAAAAACGGACAACAGACTTCGGGCAATGGACACACCGCAGGTTGCAACTTCCGAATATGTCTATCCGCACTGGCCGTGGATCTGGGCGATGCAGGCGGGGCGGGTGGCGTTTATTGAACTGGTGCTGCGGCCTGTGGTGTGGCTGCTGGGCGCGCCGCGCGTGATCTGCGATAAAGAGGAGTTGCCCGACGCGCCAGTGCTGCTCATCGCCAACCACGTCACTGCATACGACGGGGCGCTGATCCTCTTCGCGCTGCCGGCGAAGCTGCGACGGCGCGTTGCGGCGGCGATGTCCGGCGAGATGCTCGACGACATGCGCCATGCGCGCAATCAGGCGAACGCGGTTGCAAATTTCTTTGGGCCAGCGGCGTACTGGCTGCTGACGGCGCTGTTCAACGTCTTTCCGCTGCCGCGTGCGCGCGGGTTCCGGCGCAGCTTTGCGCACGCGGGCGAGGCGATGGACCGCGGCTACTCGGTGCTGATCTTCCCCGAGGGAACGCGCAGCCGCGATGGCAGGATGCATGCGTTCCGGCCTGGCATCGGGATGCTGGCGGCGCAGTCGAGGGTTCCGATTGTGCCGATTGCGCTGGCCGGGCTAGGCGAGATTCGCGCCACGCACTCACGGTGGTTCCGATCCGGTAAGATCGAGGTGCGGATTGGGCGTGCGATCGATGCGGCCACTCAGGAGACCAACCCCGCGCAGTTCACCGCGACGCTGGAAGAGGCCGTGCGTGGGCTGTACGCTGTACCGCCTGCAATCGAAACGTAGTGGGTGCGCAATCAATTCGTATGCGCAATCTGGCGGGTTGGGTACGCGGTGACGAAGCTCGCTTCGACTGATAAGCTGGTTGGCACTATGCGTCTCTCGCAACAACTCGCTCGCCAACTCGCACTCTGTGTACTGCTGCCACTGGCATGCATCGCGCAGGCCCCCAACCCTGTGCCCCCAGCCACGACGACCGCTCCGGTGCAAGCTGCGTCGACTGCGGAGGGCACCGTCTCCACGGCCCCGCGCACCACGATTGCCAGCGACTCCAACTCGCGCTCGCACCCGGCGGGGTACAAGAGCTGCAACGACCGCATAGCCGCGGCGAAGGGACATCCGGTGGATATTTTGTTTGTGGGCGACTCGATCACGGAGAGTTGGACCTCGGCCCCGTGGGGAGGGGTGAACCGCGGCGCGGCGATCTGGGACAAGGTGTATGCACCGCGCAATGCGCTGAACTTCGGCGCGGGCGCGGACCGCACGCAGCATGTGCTGTGGCGGCTGGACACCATGGACGTGAAGGACCTGAAGCCGAAGGTAACCGTGGTGATGATTGGCACGAATAACAATATCGATACGGCGCCGGAGATCGCGGCAGGGGTGAAGGCGGTAATCACCAAGCTGGAAGCGATGTATCCAGCGACGAAGATTATCGTGGTGAGCATTCTGCCCAGCGCCAGGGCTGCGACGCTGATGAATCAGGCCAACGAGATACTGAAGACGTTCGCGGACGACCAGACTGTCTTCTATCTGGACGTTGCCGCGAAGATGCCGCCGGTGGGAGATAGCTGGCTGGGGCTGGGGCCGGACAAACTGCATACGACGGAAGCGGGGTACCAGATCTGGGCGGACACGATGGAACCGCTGCTGACGCGGTTGCTGGGGGCGGGGCAGCCGTGAGGAAGACGGTCCGGTGCTGAAGCTCCCTTTCTTTGGTGGCGATTTTCAGGTGCCTGAAGGTCCCTGCTCCCTTCGTGTCGAGCTTCGCCCACAAACGTCAGATCTTCGCTACTGGTGGCGGCACGGCAGGATTCACCACCGGCAGGCCCACGCCTCCCGCGCCACTGCCGGCGTTCATGCTGCCGCGCAGTCCGGCCAGAATCTGGGTCATGAATTCGTTGGCCGCTCCGGGATTGTTGGGCAGGAACACGGTATTGTTTCCCGACTTGGTGCCGATGTCCTTCAGTGTGTCGAAGTACTGCGTGAGTAAGACCAGAGCCATCACGTCCTCCGCCGTCGCTCCCGGCACCGACTCGCGGAAGTTCTCAATCGAAGCGCGCAGTCCATCGATGATCGCCTGCCGCTCGGCCGCGATTCCCTTGCCCTGCAGCGCCTTCGACTCGGCCTCGGCCTCGGCCTGCTTCACCTTCAGGATCTTCTCCGCCTCGCCGCGCGCCTGCGCCGCCACCTGCGCCCGCTGGGCGGCGTTGATGTCGTTCATCGCGTCCTTCACCTTGCTGTCTGGAATGATGTCGGTGACCAGCGCATTGAGGATGTTGTAGCCGAAGCTGGACATGGTGGCGTCGAGCTCGGTCTTGACGTTGATCGAGATGCCCGACTGCTGCTCGAACGTTTCGTCCAGGGACAATTTAGGCACATGCCCCAGGATCGAATTGAAGACGAAGCTTTCAATCTGTTTCTGCGGCGCGCTCAATTTGTAGAAGGCGTCGTAGATCTTGTCCGGCAGGATCTGGTACTGCACGCTCACCGGAATCTGCACAAAGACGTTGTCCCGCGTCTTGGTCTCCACCGAGAACTGGGCCTGCTTCACCTGCAGATCGACGAAGTAGACGCTCTCGGCAAACGGCACCAGCGTATGCAGCCCTGGCTGCACGATGCGGCTGAACTTGCCGAAGCGCTCCACCACGCCCGCCGTGTAGGTGCGCACGGTATACAGCGTCTTCAACACCAGGACCAATACCACCAGCGCCAGAATCCCAATCACGACCAGGCTCATATTTATATCCATCGTTCAGTCCTCTCGCCAAGCGATTGAAACCACCGCGCCAAGCATACACTACGCGCCGCGCGGCTAATGTGAGCAAGCCTGGACCAGGCAAGGTCTAGCGAAGAGGTTAGCGATGGGCCCTCCCCGGCCCAGAGGCCGCCGGAGCCGGAGTCGTGGCCGTTGCGACCGGAGCTTTGGTCTGTTGCGCGGGTGCGCCCGGTGGTAGATTGGGAACGCGACGCGCGCAATCAATCTCTCGGGGATTGTCCGCCGCCCGCAGTTCCGTTCGCTCTCCGCTATTGAGGCAACGGCCCGCTGCCGATACAGACATTAGAGGTTTCCCAGGGCCACTGCAGAGTAAACCCTGGAAGGCTCTCGTCTCCTTCTGAATCGGCAGGAATCCTTGCTCCCTCTGCATTGACTCATCCGGCTTTGCTGGCTGCTCCAGAATGGATGCGACTGGACTCAGGCCAATTATGCCATGCGCGTACACGATTCAGTAGAGAGTTGCCGGGGACCGCAGATGCTGCAAGCACCGCGTTGGGCTGGACCGTGTTGCCTGGGACTCTGCCTGGCAGTGCTGTGTCTGCCCGCGTCCGCGCAGGCGGCTGGCGCGAGTGCGCCGCTGGCGCAGCCGCGTGACAATCCGGTGGCCAGGCCACACGCACAAAATCCGCTGAACGCCGCGTGGCAGACCGTAGGCCCAACCCAGATTGCCAGCCAGAGCTATGGCAACGTGACGGGACGCGTGACCGCGATTGCGATCGACCCCGCAGACTCATCCGGCAATACGGTCTATCTCGGCACCACCGGAGGCGGCGTCTGGAAGTCCACCAACGCGGCGGGCGCTGCGGCCAGCGTCACCTTCACCCCGCTCACCGATACGCTTCCGGTCTTCAGCGCGAACGCGGGAACGGCGGAGATTCCCTCGTTGAGCATCGGCGCGCTGAGCATGAGCAATGCGAGCGGGAACGACGTACTGCTGGCCGGGACAGGCGACCCAAACGATGCCGCGGACTCGTACTACGGCGAAGGGATTCTGCGCTCGGCCGACGGCGGCAACACATGGACGCTGATCCAGCAGTCGAACGACGGCGTGGCGGGGAATCATTCGTTCGCCGGTCTCAGCGTCGCGGGCTTTGCGTGGAGCAGCAGTACGCCGACGACGGTGGTCGCGGCGCTTTCGCAGTCCGCGGAAGGCACTCTGGTGAACGCGCCAGACACGACCTACAGTATCATGGGGCTCTACTATTCACTGGACGCGGGCGTCACCTGGCAGATGGGGATCATCATGGACGGCAGCGGCCAGTATGTGCAGCGAGCCGTGCCGGGGGGCGCACCGGGCAACGCCGCGACCGCCGTGGTGTGGAACCCCGTGCGCCAGATGTTCTACGCGGCGGTGCGCTATCACGGCTACTACCAGTCGCCCGACGGCGTGATCTGGACGCGACTGACCAATCAGCCGGGCACAACTTTGACGATGGCGGCCTGCCCGACCAATCCGAATGGAGTCGGCAGCGCGGCGTGCCCCATCTTTCGCGGCGTGCTTGCGGTGCAACCGGCGACCGGCGACACCTTCGCGCTCACAGCGGACGGCAACAATCTCGACCAGGGACTCTATCAGGATGTGTGCGCGCTTACGGGATCGAGCTGCAAAACCACTTTAGTAGCATTCGCCAATAAACTGACCTCGACGCCGCTGGAGGTTGGCAGCGGATCTACGGCAATCGCGCAGGCGGATTACAACCTCTCACTGGCGGCAGTGCCGACTGGAACCGGAGCAACTTCGGACACGCTGCTCTTCACCGGCACCGTGGACCTCTATCGCTGCTCGCTCGCCGCAGGGTGCGTGCTGCGCAATACAACCAACGCGATCAATGGATGCCATGCCCCGGCGATGGTCTCCCCGGCGCAACACGCCATCGCTACGCTGGCGGGCGCGGGAACGGGTGGCGCGCTGCCGCTGATTTATGTGGGCAACGACGGCGGCCTCTGGCGCTCGCTCGATGGCGTGAACCAGCAGCAGACGCCCTGCTCCGCCGACGACGCAACCCATTTCCAGAACCTCAACTCCGGCCTGGGCTCGCTGGCCGAGGTCGTCAGCTTCGCCGAGCATCCCACCGACCCGGCAACTCTTCTGGCGGGCCTCGGCGCAAACGGTACAGCCGCCACGAGCGCTGCAACCGCCGCGTCAGCCTGGCCTCAGGTCGCCACCGGCGAAGGTGGATCGGTCGCCATCGACCAGACCAATCCGCAGAACTGGTACGTCTCGACCGAGGCGGGCGTCAGCATTCACTTTTGCGGCAATGGGAATACATGTACAGCGGTAAACTTTACCGGCTCGCCAACCATCGGCACCACGCAGGTGGCGAACGATGCGTCGCTGATCGACCCGCCGTTCCTGCTCGATCCAGCGCAAACCACCGGCGTTCTGATCGGCACATGCCGTGTGTGGCGCGGGCTGGTCGATAGCACCGCTGCGTGGCCGGGATCGAACAACATCAGCCCAGCGTTCGACGGTTCGCATAACACCGCCTGCGCCGCAACCAATGCGATGGTGCGCTCCCTCGCCGCGGGCGGCCCTGCGAGCGGCGTTGCTGCTGCACAGAATAGTGGCTCGACCATTCTCTACGCTGGACTCGCCGGAACATTCAATGGCGGAGCAAGCTTTGGCGGACACATCTTCGCCAACTACGCCGCGGGCATCGCGAACAGCAGCAGCGCCTGGACGGACATCGCCAAGTCCACGGTCAGCAATGCTTCGGGCACAGCCTTTAATCCCGGCGGCTTCGACATCTCATCCGTTGTCGCCGACCCGCACGACTCGACCGGCAAGACGGTCTACGCAACAGTAATGGGCTTCGCCGGCAACGGCGTCAACGCGGCGCACGTCTACCGCTCCACAACCGGCGGCGCCAGTTGGACCAACATCAGCAACAACCTGCCCAATGCTCCGGCAAACAGCCTGTTGGTCGATCCCAACGACGCCAACACAATCTACGTTGCGATGGACACCGGGATCTACACAACCTCACAAATAGCGAGCTGCGCAACCGCGTCCTCAAGCTGCTGGAGCGTCTACGGCACCGGCCTGCCCAACGCTCCGGCCGTCGCGTTGCAGGCGTCCGCGGGCATTGCCACCGGCGATGGACGCTTCGGCGTGCTGCGCGCCGGCACCTACGGGCGCGGCATCTGGCAGATTCCGCTGCTCACCGCAGCATCTCCGGCAGCACCCGCGATGACGCTTAATCCCACCAGCCTGACCTTCGCCGCGCAGGCGGTTGCGACAGCGAGCGCAGCGCAGAGCATCACTGTTACAAATTCCGGCACCGCGTCGCTGACCATCACGCAGATCACACCGCCAGCCAACTTCACCGAAACAGACAACTGCACCGGATCGGCTATCGCCGCAGGCAATTCCTGCGCGGTGCAGGTCGTATTCCTGCCAACAACGACAGGCCAGCTCACCGGCACATTGACCATCTATGGCAACGTCTCCGGCGGACAGGCGACCGCAGCGCTCACCGGCGTGGGCACAACCGCGGCGGCAATCGTTCTCAACCCGGTCACGCTGAGCTTCGCTTCCACCAACGTCGGCGCAACCAGCGCGCAACAGTTTATTACGATCTCCAACACTGGCGGCGGTTCGACCACGCTGGGAACGCCGACAGTCTCGCCCGGCTTCATCCTATCGGCGAACACATGCACCTCATCGCTGGCCTCCGGTGTCGGATGCACGGTCGGCATCGAGTTCCAGCCGACAGCCTCCGGCACGCGCACCGGCAGCTTCAGCATCACCGACAGCGTGGGCACGCAGACCGCATCGCTCACCGGCGTGGGCGTTCTTCCGGCGACCGACACGCTCTCGCCACTCGCGCTCGCCTTCGCCGCGCAGCAGTTGAACACGGTGAGCGCAACCCAGCAGGTGACGCTCACCAACTCCGGCGACACCTCCCTGCTGCTGATCGTGGCACAGATCGCCAGCGGCGACTTCACCGTCGTCAATAGCTGCGGCAACTCGCTCGCCGGCCACGCGTCGTGCTCTCTGCTGGTCGCCTATGTGCCCAAGAGCGTCGGCGCGGAAACCGGCGTGCTGACCGTCTCCGACCAGTACCGCAGCCAGACCGTTGCGTTGAGCGGGACAGGCGTCGCACCGCCCGGCGTGTCGCTATCGCCATTCTCGACCGTAGCCTTTGCGGCCACCGGCGTGGGGCTGACCGCGGCTGCGCAGACGGTGACGCTGACCAACAATGGCGGCCTGCCGCTCTCGATCCAGAACATCTCGGTGACCGGCGACTTCGCCATCGTTGCAGGCAGCAACACCTGCGGTGCGAGTCTTGCCGTGGGCACGCAATGCACGGTGCAACTCGTCTTTGCGCCCAACGCGCCGGCTGCGCGCACGGGCACATTCACCGTGACCGACAACGCAGCGTCGTCGCCGCAAATCCTGCAGTTGATCGGCACCGGCGTTGACTTCACGCTGAGCGCAAACGGCAGCACCACGGCGACAATCTCCGCCGGAGGCGAAGCGGTATACCCGCTGCTGCTCTCTTCGGCGGCAGGCGTGCCGGGAACGGTCGCGTTTACCTGTACGTCGATCCCGGCCCATGCAACGTGCCTGATGAACCCGTCAACGGCAGCTCTGGGAGCGACATCGACAGTCACCGTAACGGTTGCAACCAGCGTGGCCGGCGCGGAGCTGCGTTGGCCGCTGCTTCCAGGCAGGTCTCCTCTGCCCTGGCTCGCAACTCTGCTTCCTCTGGGTCTGCTCGGTTTGGGACGTCGTCGCGCACGGCGGCTGGGCGCGCTCGCAGTTCTGTGCTGTGTGCTGCTGGCCGCGGGATGCGCCGCTTCGCGGCTGATTCCGCTATCGACCAGCTCATCGCCGGTCAGTCCGGTCACTCCAACGCCAGGCGGAACCTATAACCTGGTGGTCTCGGCAACCAGCGCGGGCCTCACCCGCAGCGTCGGCCTCACGCTCATCGTGCAGTAGGTATGCATCGGTCATGCAGTCAACACAGCTTGATTGTGCATTTAGCCAGCTCATGCGGACCGGCCCGCGCTCGCGCCGGATGCCCATGCCCATTGAAAGTTGTACCCGCCGAGCCATCCTGTTACATCGACAACCTCGCCGATAAAGTAGAGGCCGGGAACTCTGCGGCTCTGCATCGTCCTTGCGTCCAGTTCATCGCTGTCGACGCCACCCACGGTGACCTCGGCCTTGGCGTAGCCCTCGGTACCGGACGGAGTAATCCGCCAGCCGTGCAGTCGCCGCTCCATCTCGGCGAGCGTTGTGTTGCGCAGTACATTGCTGCGCGCCAATCCCAGCCCATCCGGGGCGTTCACACGCACCCAGCGATCGGCCATGCGTCCCGGCATCACATCGCGCAGTGCCATTGCGGCGGCGGCTACATCGCGACGAGCATTCTCCTGTGTCAGCGGAGCGAAGATGCGGATCGACTCGACGGAGCCAGGCCCCGCACTCCTCCGCCGAGCCGCGTCTACATCCGACTCCGGTGCCAGGTCGAGTTCGATGGCCTCTCCCGGTCGCCAGTAGGAGGAGATCTGTAGTATTGCCGGTCCGCTCAACCCGCGATGCGTCAGCAGCATCTTCTCGCGGAAGGTACTTCGTACCGTTTTAGTAGAAGCGCTGCGTGCGGTCTTCTTCCGTCTGCTCTCTTCGACTGCGACCGAGGCAACGACATCCACAGAGACCCCTGACAGAGAGCACCAGTCTTGCTGATCCTGTGCGTCGAGGAGGAGGGGAACAAGACCGGGCCGTGTCTCCACGATGCCGTGGCCAAACTGCCGCGCCAACTCATAGCCAAGGCCCGTTGCTCCCATCTTCGGGATCGAAAGCCCTCCGGTCGCAACGACCACCGAGGAGGCCTCGATTGCTCCGGTCGATGTCTCCACGAAAAAGCGGGCGGCCGAGGTCGACGAGATCTGCGTGACTGAGGCGATCCGAGTTGCGAGCTGAATGCGCACGCCAGCCTCGGCGCACTCGGAAAGCAGCATGTCGAGGATCTGGCGCGCCGAGCGGTCGCAGAAGAGCTGGCCCAGCGTCTTCTCGTGGTACGCGATGCCGTGCTTCTCCACCAGCGCGATAAAGTCCCGCGCCGTGAAGCGCGCCAGCGCGGACTTGGCGAAGTGTGGGTTGGCGCTCAGGAAGTTCTCCGGCGCTGCATTGCGATTGGAAAAGTTGCAACGCCCGCCGCCGGAGATCAGAATCTTCTTGCCCGGGCCATCGGCGTGTTCCAGCAGCAGCACGCGCCGCCCACGGCGTCCAGCCTCGATGGCGCACATCAGCCCCGCAGCGCCGCCGCCGAGAATCAATACATCCACTTCAGTCGTTATTCCCATGGTTGTCGATCGGTTTCACTCGATCTTACAACCTGGCCGGAAACTGCTGATCGATGCGCGACTCGCCTACGGTTGCGCGTGCCACACCATATCCACGCGGACCGGAATCGCATTCTTGATGGGAATGGTCAGGAATGAGGGCGGATCGATCTTGAAGTCGCTCACCGTCGACGGCACAATGCCGGTAATGTGATGCGCCGTGCCATTGATCGTCTGCTGAAAGATCACATGCGAGTAGTGCGCGGTGTTGCCTGCGAAATTAACTTCAAGGTCGCAATCCAGCGTCGGCGAGTTCAGGCTCGACTGCGCCAGACGAAGCCGTACGCTGACAATGGGAAACTGCGCGCCGCGCGTGGTCTGGATCATGTGCAGGTCGCGGTTGCTGTCGCCGGAGTCGAAGGACTTGACCGGCGCGGCAACCAGAAAATCGCACTGCCCCGCGTGGCAGTCGCCCTTGCCCAGAGCGGCGTGGCTGGTCCCCTCCATCTCATGCATGGGATGCGACATGTGATACGTCAATGTGGATTGATCGAGCTTCCACGTCTGGTCAGCCGCAGGTGCCTGCGCGTTCAGCATCGTGAACGCGCGCAGCGTGAGCAATAAGATTGCGAGCAGAGAAAGTTTTTTCATGGATCCCCTAGAACTTGAGATGGATCGGCCAGGAGACAGCAAGTATCGCCGCGCCATAGCTCGCCGCCGTGGCTGCGGCCACTGCGCCGTGGGCCGATGCGATGCCGTGGACCTTCTGCCCACTGGCAATCTGGTTGTAGGCCATTGCGCCCAGGATTGGCGTCAGCACCATTCCCGGCGCATGAATGTAGATCAGATACTTGTGCCACTTCACGCCGCCGCGCGCAGGCTCATGCGAAACTCTGGGAGCGCGGATCGCGTACGACGCCGTCGCCGCATACATTGCCACCGCGGTCGCGCCCAGCGCAATGTGGATGTCGCGTGAGGTCGAATCGCTGTAGTTTCCTCTCTCCGGCGTCGCGCCAGCCGCGCTGATGCACGCGGCCGCAACCGGAATCACCGTGATGAGCCCCAGCCTCTGATGGATCTTCAGCATGTGTGTCCGCCGGTCCATCAACGCCTGCCGCGCGGCGCTGCCCTCGGTCTCTGCCGGTGTCAGCCCAAGGTCGCTCAGCGATGGCCCGCTCGATGGTGGCTGGTTCAGCGCGGAAGCCTGAAAGGAGCTACTGCTCGACAGAGGCTCGCCACGGTTTAGCGCCAATTCCGCCGGGTGCGGAGCATCGGGCAACGCCAGCGTATCCTCTTTCGCCGCCACCTCAATCCCCTGTTGCCCGCTCATCTGCTGCACGATAGTCTGTTGCCCGCTCGTCTGCGCCGCAATCCTTCCGGGCGCACCGCAAAGAACAGCGAGGCATCCTCCGCAAATCAGTACCTTCGCCCAGCCCGCACAAGGGCGCCCAGAAATTTCCATGCCAACCTCCATTCGATCTAGAGCAGAATCCCAGACACTCAATAATGCCGGTCGCTGGGTTCTTTATACACACCGCGAGCGACATGCGCAAAACCGCGCACCTTCTCTACTCAGTGCTTTTCGGATGAGATGATCGTTTGCTCTACGCGGTTGCTTTCTTATTTCCCGCCGCGCCGTCCGCGGCCTTCGCAGCGGGCGAGTTCTTCCTGATGCGCTTCAGCACCTGGGCCAGCGTCGTCTCGTTCATCGCCTGCACGCCGTCCTCGCGCACACGCTTCAGCAGCCCGGCAATGGCTGGTTCGTCGTGTGCCAGCCACTCGCCCTCGCTGGCGGAGTAGATGTCGCCGATCCCAATCTGCTTTGCCGCGAGCTTCAGCTTCGCTCCGCCATTCGGCCCCTTGCGCTGCTCGATCAGGCCCCTCTTGTGCAACAGCAGAAAACACCGGCGCACCATCACCGCGCTCGCTGCAAGCTGTTTCGCAATCGCCGCCGAGGGCTGCATCGTGTCAGGTTCCGCAGCCAGTACCATCAAAATTCTTAGACTGAGTCCGAAACGACCGCTCTTAGCCATGCAGAGCAAGCTAACACACCCAGGATTAATCCGGCCAGTGCCCAAAGTAACGCCGTAACGGATCGCACCTCTGCCAACGCAATCGAGATGCATCCCGCTTCCGCGCCCACCAGTGCGTCCATGCGGCGGATCGCTCCCCCGTCGTGCTAGCCTTCTGATGTGAATATTCTCTTTGTAGGGGACGTCTTTGGCTCGGCCGGCCGCCACATCGTCCGCGAACATCTGCCCCATGTGATGGAGACCAACGAGGTCGATCTGCTGGTGCTCAACGGCGAGAACGCCGCCGGCGGCTTCGGCATCACGCCCTCCATCGCCGAGGAACTCTTCGACATGGGCGCGCATGTCATCACCACCGGCAACCACATCTGGGACAAGAAAGAGATCTTCGAGTACATGGCCGTCCCCGAGAACTCGCACGGGCGCGGACGGCGCGTTCTGCGCCCCGCGAACTACGCGGTCGGCACACCCGGCTTCGGCGTCTACCAGGGCGAACTGCCCACCGGACAGCCGTATGCCGTGCTCAACCTGCAAGGGCGCATCTTCATGTCCAGTTGCGACGACCCCTTCCGCATGGCCACGGAGATGCTGTCGAAGATCGCCGCCAAGGTGATCCTGCTCGACTTCCACGCCGAGGCCACGTCGGAAAAAGTCGCCATCGGATGGTTCCTCGATGGCCGCGTCACCGCCGTCCTCGGCACGCACACCCACATTCCCACCGCCGACGAGTGCATCCTCCACAACGGCACCGCCTACCAGACCGACGTTGGAATGAGCGGGCCGTACGACTCGGTGATTGGCGTCGAGCGGGAGCTGGTGCTGCACCGCTTCCTCACCGGAATGCCGGGCAAGTTCGAGGCCGCCAAGGGCAACCCCAGGATGTGCGCCACGCTGATCGCTTGCGACGGCGCAACCGGCCGCGCCACCGCAATCCAGCGCATCATGCTCGGCGAGTAACTCAGAGGACAACTACGGATCATGAAGAGAACCAGGCTCACCCGGCGCGCATTCCTTGAGACAGCAGCAGCCGCAACCATCGCCGCACAAATAAAGTTTGCCGGGGCACAGAGCACGGCGAAGGCTCACGAACACACCGACGCATGGCCGGAGAACGGCACACTCATTCCAGACGAGGGCTGGCGGCTGTGGATCGATCAGCACGCCGAGTGGAAGCAGGACGCAATCTTTCTGCCGGAGGATGTGACGCGCGATGCCAGCGGCACGCTGCTGGGCGCGGGAAAGCCGCTGCCGGTGAACGCGCCGACGGGTGGCTGGTCCGTGCTGAATGACGCGGCGGGAATTCCGGTCACGCTGCCCGGAACCGTCGAGCAGCACTTCTGGGGCAAGTACGGCGCGGGTGAGGATGGCAAGCCGCGCTCCTACACGCCGGACGAGTATCGCTACGCCGCCGACGATCCCATCCCACAGAACGGCGCGTACCTCGGCGTCTCGTGGTGGTCTCGATCCATCGACATTCCGCTTTCGATGAAAGCCAAACGCATCCTTCTGCACATTCGCGGAGCGCATCTCCGCGCCGAGGTCTACCTCAACCAGAAGCTGGTCGGCTACTCCATCATGGAGGAGCTGCCCTTCGAGGCCGACCTCACCGCCGCTGCCAATCCCGGCGGAGAGAACCGGCTTGCCATCCGCATCACCAACCCCTTCGGCCGCTTCGACTGGGTCGACGGCCTCAACGCGCAGTGGGGCGCCGTCAAGCTCTACCGCTCCCACGGTTTCGGCGGCCTCGACCGCGGCATGACGATCTCCGCGCATGGCGATGTGAGAATCAAGGACGCTTGGGTACTTAATACATCTGATCCGCACACCGTGAAGGGTTACATTGAGCTAGAGTTCGATGCGCTTCTCAACGGGATGTATTCCTTTGAAGTTGTCGAGCCGGCGACACAAAAAGTCTTTCTCCGCAGGGATGGTGGCTCTTTCTCCAACTCCGATGGACGTCCGGGCGGAGAGTTCGCGACAGGCCCCGTGGTTCATCGCATATTGACGAGAACAGCATCGGTGGAACTCACTTGTCCCGATGC
>DAIRTY010000026.1:0-13922 GCA_036803645.1 Acidobacteriaceae bacterium
GCGTGCGGCCTCGCGGGCGCGCGATGCGTCGATGGCCTTGTTGATGATTTTTTTGGCGATCGGAGGGTTCTGTTCGAGGAACGCGCCGAGGCGCTCGTTGACGAAGGCCTGCACGGTGCCTGCGATGTCGGAGTTCAGCTTGCCCTTGGTCTGGCCCTCGAACTGCGGCTGCGAGAGCTTGACCGAGATGACGACGACCAGGCCCTCGCGCACATCGTCGCCGGAGAGGTTCTCCTTGACGTCCTTGAAGAGGCCAAGCGACTGGCCGATGGCGTTGATGGTGCGGGTGAGCGCGGTCTTGAAGCCGGAGAGGTGCGTGCCGCCATCCACCGTGTTGATGTTGTTGGCGAAGGTGAAGACGGTCTCGGAGTAGGCGTCGTTGTACTGCAGGCCGATCTCCATGGCGACGCCGTCGCGCTCGGCCTCCATGTAGATGGGCTTGTCGTGAAGGACCTGCTTGCCGCGGTTGAGATGCTTGATGAACTCCGCGATGCCGCCGGAGTACTTGAAGAGCTGCTGTTTGGATTCGCCGGTCTTGGGGTCTGTGACGCGCTCGTCGGTGAGGGTGATTTCGAGGCCCTTGTTGAGGAAGGCGAGCTCGCGCAGGCGCTGGGCGAGGGTGTCGTAGTTGAACTCGGTGACGGTGAAGATGGACTTATCGGGCAGGAAGTGGACCTTGGTGCCAAGTTGCTTCGACGGACTCATGCGGCGCAGCTTGCTGATGGGCGCTCCCTTGGCGTAGTCCTGCTCCCATGCGAAGCCGTCGCGCCATATTTCGACGTCGAACTCCTCGGAGAGCGCGTTGACGCAACTGACGCCGACGCCGTGCAGACCGCCGGAGACCTTGTAGTTGGAGGCATCGAACTTGCCGCCGGCGTGGAGCTTGGTGAGGACGACCTGTACGGCGGGCATCCTTTCGCCGTTGGTGATCATGTCGTCGACCGGGATGCCACGGCCGTTGTCGACGACGGTGATGGAGTTGTCGACGTGGATGGTGGTGTCGATGCGCGTGGCGTATCCGCCGAGGGCCTCGTCGACCGAGTTGTCGACCACTTCGTAGACCAGGTGGTGGAGGCCCATCTCTCCGGTCGAGCCGATGTACATGGCGGGACGCAGACGGACGGCGGCGAGGCCTTCGAGCACGGTGATATTTTCGGCGGAGTAGCCGTTATGCTCGTGTGCTGGTTCCGGCGCGGAAGGCGTGGTTGCGGGGGCGGGTTTTGCGTCCTGATTTTGAGCCAGCAGAACAGGTCCAGGGATGATTACGGTCGATGCCATTCACACTCCATGCGGCGTTGGCACTGCCGCAAAAAAACAGGGACTAGAAACGTGGGCTGGAAGTTGGCCCGAAGAGTTCAGAAAAGGCGCGCAAAACCAGTGTTTTCAGCGAAAATCCGCCTTCTGTTTACTATTTGATTATAGCACGTTTGAGGGGGTGAAATTGGGAGCGAATTTCGGTGCAAAAGAAGGCTTAAACAGGCTGTAAACAAGGGGTGCTGCCGGTGGGTGGAAGTGCTGATCTCAGTGGGGTGTCGCGCTCTGATCAAAATACGGAGATTCTGGACTTCGGCTTCGCTCAGGTTCAGTCAGGAGGATGACTCCGGGCTGGTACGCCAGGAGTGCCGGATGAGCAGCCAACCGGCGGGGTAAACGGCCAGAGCTACCAGGATCGTCAACCACAAGTTGTTCTGCAGCAGCATCCAGGAGAGCGAGAGGTGCATTGCGAGAAAGAGCAGGGCGGCTGGAGTGGAGGCGAGAGAAGCCCTTGCCGCGCCTATCAGAAGGGGCATCGCAACCAGAAAGAGCGGCCAACTGTAGAAGTACAGGCGCAGAAACGATTCGCCGAGCAGCGGGGTGAGAAGGAATGAGGCGACGCCGTAGAGGACACAAAAGCGCAGGAAGATCGCATTGCGGCCCAGCCGGCTGGCGGGCTCGATGCGCACTCGGCGCAATTGAAAGAGGAGCAATGGCAGGAGCCCGAAGCTGGCGAGCGCGGCGGCGATGGCACGCAGTGGGTAGCTGAAGTCGGCGGCGCAGAGACCGATTGCGTGCAGCGGCCCCAGATGCAAGGGGATCTGCCAACGGGGCACTTCACATGCGCGGTAGACGTTGGCCCAGGGATTCAGGCCAAGCACGTTCTTGAGGAAGTTCCAGGGCATCTTCGCCGCCATGTAGAAGATGGGCGAGATGTGCTCCTGGTTGGGCTGCGCGTCCAGTGTGAGGCGATGGACGATCAGGATTCCAGCAGCGGTTGCGAGGACTGACGCGGCGGCCTCGCGGAGGCGGAGACGGCGTCCGCCAGCGATGAGGAAGCATGCGAGGGTGAAGATCGTCGACTCGCGGGCGACCATCAGCGGCAACATCATGAGTGCGGCGAGCATCATGTGGCCGCGCCACAGCAGAAGAAGAAAACAGCAGATCAACGCGGCGTAGAGAAGATCGGGCAGCAGCAGGTCCTCGAGCTGCTGGGGCCAGAAGAACAGACCGGCGATTGCCGGGAGCATCCATCGGGGCGCGCTGGAGCGGACGAGAAGATAGAGGACTGTTCCCAGGAAGACGGCGAAGCACAAGGCGCCTTCGAGGAAGAAGCTATGGGCGACCGAGAGATGCAGCAGGTGTGAGAAAGCCTGAACGATGAGGATGCCGAGTTGCCGGGAGGCGAACGGCAACATGATGAGGTTCTTCCGATGGTTCGCCATGGCCAGATACTGATTCGCATCCGGCTCTCGGAAGACAGATCCGAGCTTCCATGTAAGGGCGACGGAGAGCAGCGTGACGCCTGCGAATGCAAACCAGACGGCACGGTTGCGCCGGCGGCCACTCCAGAGACGCATC
Source organism: Acidobacteriaceae bacterium (assembly GCA_036803645.1). Taxonomy (GTDB): domain Bacteria; phylum Acidobacteriota; class Terriglobia; order Terriglobales; family Acidobacteriaceae; genus Edaphobacter. The sequence goes on from DAIRTY010000026.1 coordinate 2,836, forward strand.
GTGTGGATCAGGTCTGCCATGAACGCCTTGTGCCGCGACGCAAAAAAACGGGACTTGAACCGAGGCCGCGAGCTGGCCCGAGGTATCGCAAAAAGGCCGAAAAATCAGTGCTTTTGCAGGGTGCTCGGTCTCTGTTTCTGCGCAGATTATAGCAGGCTTGTTGGGGTGGATTTCGGCGCAGAACAAGGACTTAGAGCGGTTTCAGTAATGGTGTAGAGTCTCGCAGCGCGAGCAAAAGCAGATTCCTCCGCTGCGCTGCGGAATGACAATTCTTGTCTCTCTATAGCAATAGTGAAAAGGCTTTAGCGGACGGCGAGTTGGCCGTAGGTGGAGGCGGTCCATGCGGTCGCGGTGATGGTCTCGGCGGGGGCGGTGCTGCCGGACTCGTCCGGGGTGAAGACGTCGACGGCCAGTTGGTTCGTCGTGGGAGCCTGGGTGAAGACGTAGAGGTTGTCGAGGGCATCGACCGCCAGTCCGGAGAGCGCATAGGAGGCGACGGAGGTGAGCGCGCGGGTGGGGGCGGCATTGCCTGTGGCTGCGGGGGCGAACTCAAGCACCAGCGAGGAGTTGCTGGGTTGGTTGAAGGACGCGACGTAGATGTCTCCGGCGGAGTTGAGCGCCACGCCCAGCGGCGTGGCGATGCCGGTGGCCGCGCCGGAGAGAATGCCGGCGGGTGCGACGTTTCCGGTGGCCGTGGAGGAGAAGAGCAGGACGTTGTTGCCGTTGGTGTTGGCGATGTAGATGTTCTGCGCGCTGTCCACGGCGATGCATCTGGGGGAGTTGAGCAGGGTGAGGGCGCCGGAGATGAGGCGGACGGGAGTCGATGTGCCGGTGGCGGTTGCGGCGAAGACGCTGATCGAGTTGCCGGTGAGCGCATAGATCTCACCCGTTGCATCGACTGCAATGGAGGTTGCCGGCGCGGTGAGGCTGGCGCTGGTAATGGTGCGCGCGGGTGTGGCCGCGCCGGTGGCTGTGGGCGCATAGACCTGGATCTCGTAGAGCACGGGCGGAGCGGTGACGACGCTGGCGGAGACGTAGAGATTGCCCGCGGTGTCGACGGCCAGGGCCTGGAACGAGGTCTGCATGGGGACGTTGATGGTGTTGGCTGGAGAGACGAGCGACTGCCCGTTCTGGCCGTTGAGCAGCGGCAGTTCGATCACGCTGCTGCCCGCCACGCCCGTGCTGTTCTGCACCATATAGAGCGTGAAGGCGGGGCCTGTCTGCTGGGTTTGGCTGCATCCGATCGCCAGCAGGAGCAGCGAGACTGTAGCGACGGGAAGAAAGCGATTCAGGGGCACGGGGTTCTCCTCGAAACTGGGTTCATTGGATCCGTGTCGAGCTTGACGTGACGGCGAACGGATTCTTCCATTACCTTACGCTGCGGCGAAATGGATCGCAATTGATTTTCAACTTGGATACCCTTGAAAGTACATGGCTTGTGCTGCTGTTGAAGAGTATGGGGCTGGTGGGCGCGCGGGATGCGGAGGCAGGCGTTGGCCTATCATTCCGGCTGGGAATCAGCTACACTTGGAGGGTTGTCCAGAAACGCCAAGGAAACATCATGCCAAAGTTGAAGACCCATACGGGCGCAGCCAAGCGCTTCACCAAGACCGCGTCCGGCCTGTTCAAGCGCGGGCAGTCGAAGACGCGCCACATCCTCACCTCGAAGGCCACCAAGAGCAAGCGCCATCTCGGCCAATCGGTTCTGGTCTCGAAGGCGGACACGCCGAAGGTTGCACGGATGCTTCCCTACGCCTGAGGCTGAGGAGGGAGCGCCGGAGTTTTTCAAGTCGAGCCGCCGCGGAGTTCGGATTCTGGGCCGGAGGTTAGAGGCCACGGAGACGGAAACCAAAGGCAAAGGGCCAGATGGATGCGTTACGGCCCCTGGGTTTTACGAAGTGAAACCCACCGAGACTTGAAGTTGCATAGCGCGTGAAGAGGAACCCTTTCCTCCAGCCGCTTAACTGTAGTACGCAAAAGGAGAACCAAGATGCCCCGTGTAAAACGGAGTACAAAACGCAGCGACCGGCGCAAGAAGATTCTGAAGCGCGCGAGTGGCTACTTCCTCACTAAATCCAAGCTGTACCAGGCGGCGCAGGAGGCCGTGGAGCGCAGCCTGAAGTTTGCCTACACCGGGCGCAAGCAGAAGAAGCGGCAATACCGCGCTCTGTGGATTGTGCGCATCAACGCGGCGTGCCACGCGAACGAGATCAGCTACTCGACCTTCATCAACGGGCTGAAACTGGCGGGCAATGCTCTGGATCGCAAGATACTGGCGGAGATTGCAGTGCACGATGCGGCGGGCTTTACGAGCCTGGTGGGCACGGCGAAGGCCGCGCTGGAGAGCGCGAAGGCCGCACGGGAGAAGGGTAAGGCGTAAGTTCAGCGTTGTAAGATTCGACAAGAGACACGGCCCTTCGGGGCTGTGTCTCTTTTACTGCGTGCTTGCGCATTTCCATCGGGTTTTGGCAGCTTGTTCTTAAGGCCAATACGGAGATTCTGGCTTCGCCAGAATGACGACTCGTGGGGTTGCGCCAGAATGACGACTCGTGGGGTTGCGCCAGAATGACGACGGAGGGATTTGTGTTTCTGCTATGAGCTATGGGCTATGGGCTATGGGCTGCGGGCTATTGTGCGCCGCGGCGCAGGAGGATGGTCTTGATGGTCTCGAACATGATGAGCAGGTCGAGGCCGAGCGACATGTGCTTGATGTAGTAGAGGTCGTACTCCAGCTTCTCCCTGGTTTCGTCGAGGGTTGCGCCGTAACCGTAGCGGACCTGTGCCCAGCCGGTGAGTCCGGGGCGGATGAGGGTGCGGAGGTAGTAGAAGGGGAGTTCCTCGGTGAGCCATGCGACAAACTCGGGACGCTCCGGGCGCGGGCCGACGAAGCCCATGTCTCCGCGCAGGACGTTCCAGAGCTGGGGGATCTCGTCGATGCGCGTCATGCGCAGAATTCTGCCGACTTTGGTTACGCGCGGGTCGTCCTTGGTGGCCCACTTTGCGCCTTCGTCCTCGGCGTCGGTGAACATGGTGCGGAACTTGACGACGTTGAAGATGCGACCGCCCATGCCGACCCTGGGCTGGCGGAAGAAGAGGGGGCCATGGGAAGAGAGCTTGACGGCGAGGGCGACGAAGGGGAAAAGGGGCAAGAAGAGAAGAAGTCCGAGTGCGGCGGCGGTGAGGCTGACCAACTGGCGGGTGAACTGCTGCGAGGGCAGGATGCGGAAGCCTTCGCTGTAGAGGAAGCTGGAGGGGCGGAGGCCATCGAGCTGGATCTTGCCGTAGAGCCGTTCGCGGAATGTGCTGTCCTCCTCGATGGCGATGCCACGGAAGCGGAGCATGAGGAGTTCCTGGACGGGGAGTTCTCCGCGCTGGTGTTCCATGGCGACGATGATGCGGTGTACGGAAGGTTTGACCTTGGCGATGTGGTCGAGGACGGCGACCCAGACCTGCTTCCGCTCGGAGGGTTCCACTATCAAGAGATCGTCCCAGGCGACGACCTCCATGCCAATGTCGGGGCGGGAGCGGATGATGTCGACGATGGAGCGGGCGTAGTCGCCGGCACCGAGGACGTAGACGCGCTCGCGGCAGAACTTTTGAGCGCCGACCCACTCATAGACCCTGCGCATCAGTATGAGGGAGGGTGCGAGCAGGACGAAGCCGAGGGTATAGACGAAGGGGCCGATGGCGAATTCGGGATCGAAGAAGAGGTAGGCGGAGACAAGGAAGCAGTCGAAACCGAGCAGCAGGAGGATGCGGAAGTAGATTTGCAGGCGGACGGAGACGATTCTAGGTTCGTAGAGGTCGAAGTAGTAGGAGAGGACGAGGGTGACGAGAGTGATGACGGCGATCTTGAGAGCGCCGTGTTCATACTGGAGGGCGATGGCTGCGTCACCGGGGCCCAGCATGTACCAGGTGGCGGCCAGGAAGCAGGCGCAGACGATGCATGCCTCGCAGAGCAGGAGGATGAGAGTTCGCGTGGGGTAGTAGACGTTCAAGAAGCGGATCATTGCCTGTGAACCTGGTTACTCTTCGATCTTGTCGTATTGGTCGTAGCCATAATAACCCCCAGTTGCAGGCTGGTCCTCAACGGCGTTGAGGACAAAGCCAAGGACATTGGAGGCTTTGAGTTCGGCGAGGGCGCGCTGGGCGGCCTCGAATTTGGTGTGGCCGCCTCGGGCGATGAGCAGGACTCCATCGCAGGCGCGGGCGAGGTTGATGCCGTCTGAGACGAGGTTGACGGGGGAAGAGTCGACGACGATCCAGTGGAAGTGAGGTGCTGCTTCGGCGATGAGACGTCCGAAGCGCTGATTGCCGGAGAGGTCGCCCGCCTTATCGCTGGCGAGGCCACCTGGGATGAAGACCAGCGAGGCGAGGCCTGGGGGCAACGGAGCGCCGATTTCGCTGGGCCTGGAGCGCTGCATGACATCGATGAGGGTGGCTTTGCCGGCGAGATATTCGGTGAGGCCGGGGCCCTCCGGGGCACCGAGCAGATTGTGCAGGGTGGCACGGCGCATGTCTCCGTCGATGAGCAGGACTCGTCTGCCCTTGTGGCGGGCGAAGGTGATGGCGAGGTTGATGGCGACGAAGCTCTTGCCCTCCTGCGGCAGAGCGCTGGAGATAAGGATGGACTTGAGGGTGTTGAGATCGCGAAACGCCTGCATGCGCGAGCGCAGGCTGCGGAACTGTTCGACCGCGGCACCGCGCTGTTCCAGTGCGGGGAGCTGATGCAGGGAGGGGTTCCAGGTGACCTGGCGGATGTTGGCGAGATCGAGCGCAGAGTCGGTTATTGGTGCTGTTGCGATTGGCGCTGCGACTGGTGCGGCGGCTGGAATGGGGATTGCGATGACGGGCGCGGCGGGAATTGGCGCGGGGGCAATGGGAATCGCCGTGACGACCGCAGGGATTGGCGCTGGTGGAATTGGGGCTGCGGGAATGGGATTGGCGGCGGGGATTTGCCTGGCGGGTTGTGCAGGGGGAGCGGGTTCAGCGGCGGGCCGGTTGGCAGCGTCCAACTCCGCCCGGCGCATTGCCTCGTAGATTTTGCTCATCTCTCCTCACCTCCTTCTTCGCGTTGTGGATGCTTCAGCGATGGGAGCGCGACACTTGTGGGTGGGCCGGTGTGCGTGGAGGAGGCCATGAATGGCTGTGGGTCGAGGTTGAGGTCTCGCACCACAGCGAGGATGAGGGGGGTGGGGACCTGGTGGAGTTGTTCGACGTAGGCCAGGATGAGGGTCTGTTCGCAGATGAGGTTGATGATGCGTGGGATTCCGCGGCTTGCGCGGAAGATGGCGGCGACGGCGTCGTCGGGGAAGATGCGGTCGGAGGAGCCTGCGACGAGCAGACGCTGACTGATGTAGGTGGAGGTCTCGTCGGCGGTGATGGCGTGGATTCGCGCCCAGAGGGCGATGCGCTGGCGCAGTTGGCGGAGATTGGGGGCGGTGAGCTTCTCTTCCAGTTCGGGCTGGCCGGAGAGGATGATCTGGACCAGCTTGCGTGTGGGGGTTTCGAGGTTGGTGAGGAGGCGAATCTCTTCGAGCTGATCCCAGGTGAGGTTCTGCGCCTCGTCGATGACGATGACCGAGGTCTGGTCGCAGCGGAAGCGCTCGATGAGCCAGCGGTTGAGCTGGATGAGCATTCCGCTCTTGGTGCGGGTCTGGGGGACGATGCCGAAGTCGGCGAGGATGAACTCGAGGAAGTCGAGGATGTCGAGGCGTGGGTTGAAGACGAAGGAGCTGAAGACGCGGCCAGGGTCAAAGGAGGCGAGAGCGGAGCGGAGCAGGGTGGTTTTACCGGTACCGACCTCTCCGGTGAGGACGATGAACCCTTTGTGCGCACTGATGCCGTACTCGAGGGTGGCGAGGGCCTCGCGGGTTTGCGGCATTCGCACCAGGAAGCGCGGATCCGGGCTATCGGCGAAGGGTGTGCTGTGGAGATGGAAGAAGCTCTTATACATGGTTATCCGGGGCATTCGCGAGCGTGGCAACCTTGGAGGGTTTGCGTCTGAAGAGCTGCTTCAGGCGGGCGAACTTGCCGGGCTTGCGGTCTGCCACTTCGCCCGACCATGCGATGACGGCCAGAGTGGGCAGTTTGGTGAAGGCCCAGACGTCGCGCTCGCTGCGCAGTGCGGTGTCGCGGTATTCAAGCAGAGCGCTGAGGAGCAGGCCGAGGAAGAGGCCGGCGGCAAGACCTCCGGAGGCGAAGACCCTGCGCTTGGGATAGGTGGGACTATCGGGGAGATTGGCTTCGTCCAACAGACTGAATGTCTCTCCTTCCTGGCGGTGCTCGAGGTCGGTGGCCATCTGGGACTGGTTGAGCTTGGTCAGATTACTATCGTACAAGGCCTGCGAGGTCTGGGTGTCACGGGTCAACTCCTTGAACTCCGCCTCGACCTGCGGGCTGGACTGGATGCGCCCCTGGTAGGCATGGATCTGCTTGTTGAGCTGAGCTTGTTCGGCACGCTTGGCCTGGATACCGATGTCGGCGGCGCGGATGCGGGCACGCAGGTCCTGGACGGCCGCGGAGTCGTTGCGGCCTGCGGCGGTGCTGGAAGCCGCGGACGATGGGGTGGCGGGCGTCTGCGCCATCTTGCGCCGCAGGTCGGCGATCTTGCGGTTGATCTCGATCAGTCCGGGGTAGTTGGCGGTGTAGTGCAAGGTGAGAGTGGCCTGCTGGGCCTGCATGTCCTGCAACTGCTTCTCGTCGGTCTGCGGGGAGACTGCGCCGGGAGAGGACGCGGACTGCTGGGCGAGCATCGTATCCATGTAGGACTTGTCCTGCTCCATACGGCTGAGGGACTGGGTGGATGCGTCGAGTTGTGTGTTGAGGGTGCCGAGGATGTTGATGTTGTTGGCCTCATCTTCTGGCAGCATCCCAAAGTGCTCTCGCTGGAAGGCGGCGAGCTTTGCATCCTGGTCGTCGAGGGTGCGCTTGGCGCTGTTGAGCTGCTCCTTGAGGAAGTTGGTTGTGCCCTCGGCAGCCTCCGAGCGGGAGCGGAGATTGGCCCCGGTGAAGAGGGTGGTGATCTCGGCGCAAACCTCCTGCGCGGTGTGGGCGTCGCTGGCGGTGAAGAAGATTTTGAAGCCGGGGAGTCCATTGGAGCGGGCGATCTCGCTTGTGATGGGCTGGATGTCGATGCTCTTGCGCGCCAGCGTGATGCGGTCGTCCAGGGAGAGATGCTGAGCGTAGTAGAGGCTGAACTTTTCAATGATGGGCTGAAGGCTGGAGCGGCTGAGGATCTGCTCCTTCATGGATGCCAGGCGGCTGTTGATGTCTTCGGTGACGACGGAGGGGACAAAGTTCTCCGGGACTTTCTGCTGGTCGATGAGGACGAGGGTCTGGGAGACGTACTGCGGAGGGATGTACAGGGTGGCGACGACAGCGAGCACCGGCAGAATGAACGTGGGGATGGCGATGAGCCACCAGCGGCGCTTGAGGATTGCCATATAATCTTCGACGTTCAGTGCGCGATGGCCAAGCATTTCGATGCTCCTTACGAGTGTCCGCCAAGACGGACCGCGGAGGGCGAGAAGGTGATCCCGAAGCCTGCCGCATTGGAGAGTCCGCTGAAGAGATCGACGGCGGCGGTCGTTCCCTGGTTGGACTGATTCTGCAACGTGTAGCTGGCGTATGCGGAGAGAGAACGAGCCAGGGCACGCGAGACCTGCACTCCGGCGACGGTGGTATGGAAGGAGAACGGAAGAGTGGCGGCCGTGGGCAGGTTGGCGGTCTGGGTGTATGACGAGGTGAGGGCGCAGAACCAGACGCGGTCGAAGGTGCGGCCGGTGGAGAAGGTGACGGAGTTGGAGATTGCGCCTCCGACGACGCCGAAGCCGCTGTTGGAGCTGCGCGAATAGGCAATCGTTGCGTGGGAGAACTTCCCGGCGTAGGAGGCCGAGAGGCTTGCGAAGAGGCTGAGGGTGGGTGTGATGCCTGGGCTGTCGATGCTGGTCCACTGCGGGCCGGCGGAGAGGCTGGTGGAGAGCTTGCGGGTGAACTGATGGCTGTACTGCAGGCTGGAGGTCTGACTGGAGAAGCCGGGCTGAGGGATGCCGAAGTTGGTGCCGGAGTAGGTGTTGCGTGAGTAGGAGTAGTTTCCGCCCAGGGAGTTGCGCGCGTCGATGGTATGGCTGAGGCCGAGGCTGCCAGTCTCGCCGTCCGTGTTCAAGCCGGGGGAACTGGGGACGGCGGAGCTGCTGGAGTTGCTGAGGAAGCGCGTGAGGGAGTAGGAGCCCGAGGCGTTGAGCGAGGTCTTGCCGGCGATCTGGCGTCCGAGGCTGAGGGAGCTCGAGTTGGCGACGCGGGTGGAGTAGCCGGTGAGCACTCCCTGGCCGGGGATTGCACCAGTTTGGACGGGGCTGAGGCCGAGATCGCCCACGCCAGCCACGCCGGAGAGTCCGGCGGAGGCGGTTTGCGGCAGGTAACTGACCGAATCGGAGAGCATGAAGTTCCAGCGGCCCGCATTGACAACCTGAGAGATGGCCAGGTTGAGGAAGTTGAACGACTGGCTGGAGGTGCTCCACGAACGGCCACCGGAGAAGACCATGCTGAAGGGATCGCGCGGGCTGCTGGAGATGAAGGCGAGATCGCCGTTGAGGTTGGTGTTGTAGTCAGTGCCGGAGTTGCCGAAGTTGTTGTTGGAGATGCTCTGGGAGGCGCTGAGGGCGTATTGCAGCGTGCCCGCGGAGCTGGGCAGACTGAAGCCGGTGGAGGTGGGCGAGGCCGTAGCGGCTGGAAGGGCCTGAGCCCCGGAAGTGGCGGGAATCGCCAGCAAGGGCAGGAGAAGAAGCAGGGCTACGGATTGGGTGGTGAGCGGGGGTGTATTCATTATTGGATCACGATCGTGTCGCCGGGGGCGAGCGTGATGCCCTGCATGTCGCCCTTCTTCAATGCTTTGGTGTAGTCAAAGGGAATATTTTGCTGCTTGCCGGGATCGCCTCGCAGGATGTAGATGTGCTTCTTGTTGGCGTATGGTGTGAGTCCGCCGGCGGTGGCGATGGCCTGCAGGATGGTCATGCCCGGCGTGATGGCAAGCGGGCCAACGTGCATGACTTCGCCGATCAGGTAGACGCGCTTGCTGTTGACGGCGAGTACGCTGACGTTGACCGTCACCGGATCGATGATGAACTGCTTGAGGCGCGTTGTGATGTCCGCGGAGAGCTGCGGCGGAGTAAACCCGGAGGCCTGAATATCTCCGATCATCGGCAGCGTGATCTTCCCATCCGGGCGCACGGGGAGGTTGGCGGCGGAGAAGTTGGGATTGTCCCACACCGTCACCGAGAGGGCGTCATCCGCGCCAATGATGTAGGTGGGGGCGACGTTGGCGGGGTGGGCGATGGGTGCAGCCGCAGCGGGACGCGGTGTGGTGGACGAGGTGGCGGGGTGGTTGATGGCGGGTGCGGCGGCTGGCTGGGCGGCGGGCGCAGACCTGGCGGGCGTCTGCTGGGCGAGGCCGGCGACGAGAGCCGGAAGGAGACTGATCGAAAGGAGCGTGCAGCGGAGAAAGGTCATAGTATTTACCGATTTGTACGCGTCGTGGATGCAACTGTCCGGAACCTGTTTCGCGACCCGTTTCGAGGTACAAAGGTCGCAGCCCTGGCCCATTCTGGCGCACACCCGACGCATCCCGCGGAACGGAACATCCATGCAAAACCACCTGTTTGGGCCGCTTCGAGCCCGCGGGCTCTTGTTGAAGGGCCAAGAGCCACGAAACATATCTGTGGCGATTTTACACTCCGTGGCGCGCCATTTTGCGGTCTTGCACACTTGTGTACCTCGAAAGACGTAGACCGCAAAGGTACCTATTGCGTGCGATAATCCGAAGGGTCTTTGAATTGCCAATTACCGAATTGCGAACTGCTTAGGTGAGTACTCGTGAAGTCGAATTCAATCGACACGGCCCCTGGGGCTTTCCTGCCGCCTGCTCTCTCCAGGAGCGGGCCGGCGCTGCTGATTGTGGCGCTGCTGGCGGTGCTGTACCACGGCATTGCGGTGAAGCTGGTGGCGGACTGGCATGAGCTGCCTGACTTCTCCCATGGATTTCTAATTCCGTTCTTTGCGGCTTTTCTGCTGTGGGACAAGCGGCGCGAGCTTCAGGACACGGCGATTGCGCCGAGCTGGGCTGGGGTGTGGCTGGTTGTGCTGGGGCTGTTTGTGCTGTTGCTGGGCGTCTTTGGCGCGGACCTGTTCCTGCAGCGGATCTCGTTTGTGCTGCTGGTGGCTGGGCTGGTGTGGACTCTGTTGGGCCGCCTGATGCTTGGCCGTGTGAAGTTTGTTCTCTTTGTGCTTCTTCTGGCCATTCCGCTGCCGATGATCCTGTTCAACCAAATTACGTTTCCGCTACAGTTGCTGGCTTCGCGGCTGGCCACCACGCTGCTTCAGGTGGCCCAGGTTCCGGTGCTGCGCGAGGGCAATGTGATCCAGTTGCCGGCCATGCAGTTGGAGGTTGCCGAGGCTTGCAGCGGCATCCGTTCGCTGGTGAGCCTGTTCACGGTGGCGGTGATCTACGGCTATTTTCTGGAACGCAAGACGTGGCGGCGGGCGGTGCTGGCGCTGGCCAGCGTTCCCATTGCAGTGGCAGCCAATGGGGCGCGCATCTTCGGCACCGGGCTGTGTGTGCAGTACTGGGACCCGGAGAAGGCGATGGGGTTCTTCCATGAGTTCTCCGGCTGGCTGATGTTCGTGATCTCGCTGGGGTGTCTCTATCTGGTGCATCGAGCGATGGAGCTGGTGGCGGAGAAAGGCAGGCAACCGGCATGAGGAGCGCGCGGCTCCGGTCTTCACGGTTCTGGGTCGTGGCGCTGCTAATGGCGTCGGCGGCGCTGCTTCTGTATCTGCGCGGAGATGTGGACTGGGTTCCGCCGAGCAGTCCGCTGGACGAGTTTCCGATGACGGTTGGGACGCGAACGGCGACCGAGATCGTGATGCCTGAGGATGTAGTGCAGGCCCTGGGCAAGGGGGAGTTCCTGAACCGGGTGTACCATCCTCAGCTCGCGGTCGAGGGCAGCGCTTCGCCGGAGAACGCAGACATAGGCGACCGGGCGTCGATCGGGCTCTTTATCGGCTATTTCCCCACGCAGCGGACAGGG
>DAIRTY010000027.1:0-13791 GCA_036803645.1 Acidobacteriaceae bacterium
CCACCATCGCCGCACCCGCCATCGCCGCCACTCCCATCCTCAACCATCTTCGCTTGTTCATCTGGCCCCTCGCTTCACTCCTGATTCATCCTATGTCAATATCATCATTGTAAGAGCTTGCGACCAGCAATCGCAGTTTGACAGCAGCCTCCGCCCAACGTACTTTGGGCTCAGCCGCCGCTCAGGAGCCAAGCCATGAAACGTAGAGACTTCATCAAGTCCCTCACCCTCGCCAGCGTCGCCGCCAGCCTCGGAGCCGAGGCCCAAACCACCCCCACCCACTCCCCGGTCACGCGCGCCGAATCCCCGGACATGCCCTACCGCACGCTGGGCCGCACCGGCGAGCGCGTCTCCGTGATCGGTCTGGGCGGCGCCCACATCGGCTTCGGTGGCGAACAGGACAGCATTACCCTCATGCGCCGCGCCGCCGACTCCGGCATCACCTTCTTCGATAACTCCTGGGACTACGGCGACGGCCGCTCCGAAGAGCGCATGGGCAAGGCCCTAAGAGACGGCTATCGCCAAAAAGTCTTCCTCATGACCAAGACCGACAGCCACTCCGCTGCCGGATGGAATAAGCAGCTCGAAACGTCACTCACCCGCCTCCAGACCGATTACCTCGACCTGGTCCAGATCCACGAAGTCGTCCGCATGGGCGACCCCGAAGCCGTCTTCGCGCCCGGCGGAGCCATGGAAGCCGCCATCGCCGCCAAAAAGACCGGGAAAGTCCGCTACATCGGCTTCACCGGCCACAAGGATCCCTCCATCCATCTGCATATGATCGAGACCGCCGAAAAGCACGGCTTCCACTTCGACACCGCGCAGATGCCCATCAATATCATGGACGCCCACTTCCGCTCCTTCCAGCACCAGGTCATCCCGGTCTGCAACCAGAAGGGTATCGGCGTTCTCGCGATGAAGACCTTCGCCTTCGGGGCCATCATCAAGGCCAACGTCGCCGACCCCATCGAGATGCTCCACTACTCGATGACGCTACCCGTCTCCGTCGTCATCACCGGCATGGACACCATGCCCCGCCTCGACCAGGCCCTCACCGCAGCCAAGACCTTCAAGCCCATGACCCAGGAGCAGATCGCAACCCTCCTGGCCAAGAGCAAGGACCTGGCCGCAGATGGCCACCTCGAGCTCTTCAAGACCAGCCCCAGCTTCGATGGCACCACCCGCAACCCGGACTACCTTGCCTGACCAAAGCCGCGGGAACCTAGTATCTTTAGGAATATGACCGACACCATCCGCATCGGCTCCCGCGGCTCCCAACTCGCACTCTGGCAGGCCAACCACATCGCCGACGCCTTGCGCGCCGCTGGCCACGCCGTGGAGATTGAAGTCATCCACACCACCGGCGACCGCCTGCAATCCGACGGCGGCACAGATGGCCAACCCTCCCTTGCGCCGCTGGCCGACGGCAAGGGAATCTTCATCAAGGAGATCGAAGAGGCGCTGGCCGAAGGCCGCATCGATCTCGCCGTCCACTCGCTGAAGGACCTGCCCACCGCGCTCGATCCGCGCTTCACGCTGGCCGCCATTCCCTTGCGCGCCGACCCGCGCGACGCCTACGTCTGCCCACGCCAGAAGGCGCTGCACACGCTGCCCACAGGCGCGCTGGTTGGCACCACCAGTCCGCGCCGTCGCGCCCAACTGCTGGCGCTGCGCCCCGACCTTCGCTTCGTCGAGATGCGCGGCAACATCGACACTCGCCTGCGCAAGCTGGCCGACGGCGAGTGCAACGCGCTGGTGCTGGCCGCCGCCGGCCTCGACCGCCTCGGCCGCACCGAGTGGCTCCATCAGCGCTTCACCATCGAAGAGATCTGCCCCGCGCCCGGCCAGGGAGCGCTCGCGCTGGAGACCCGCGCGCCTGGCTATACAGTCTCCGCCGGACCAACCTCATCCGGCCTCGCCCGCGACGACCGTATCCGCCAGGCGGTGGCCACGCTCGACCACACCGAGACGCGCTTCTCGGTCGAGGCCGAGCGCACCGTGCTCGACGCCCTCGGCGGCGGCTGCCAGCTTCCCATCGGAGTTCACTGCGCCGCCGTCTACGGCGTCGCAGACCCCGTACCCAACGACAGCACCCCGATCGCATGGAAGATCCAGGCCCAGGTCGTCGCGCCTGACGGCGAACGCATGATCTGCCACTCCATCGAAGTCCCCGCCGGCATCACCGCCCGCGAGCTAGGTCTGCGCGTCGCCGAAGACCTCAAGTCCCGCGGCGCACTCGAACTGCTTGAGCAATCTCAGTGTTGATGGAAACGCCGCTGCACGCTGTCATTCCAGCCTGAGCGAAGTCGAACGCCGGACTGCGTAGGTTGTTGGTGCACCCAGCCCCTTCAGAAGAACTGCCTACGCCGCGCCGCTCTTGTGGCGGATGTCCGCCCCGCGCACCCAGAAGATCACGTCTTCGGCGATATTGGTCGCATGGTCGCCCACCCGCTCCAGGTTGCGCGCGATGATCAGCGCGTTCAGGCTCTGCGGCGTCAGCTCCGGCTTCTCCTTGATCAGCGCGCTCAGCGTATCGAATGCGGCGTCGTTCATCTCGTCCACCTGGTCGTCCAGCATCAGCACCGACTGCGCCAGATCGGCGTCCGCCTCGATGAATGCCTGCAGTGCCTTGCGCACCATCGCCGAGGCCAGCGACGCGAGCCGCGGAATGTCCACCGGCAGATCGATGTTGGCGAACGCACCCATCTCGCGCACGCGCACCGCGATGTTCACCGCCTGATCGCCGACGCGCTCCAGGTCCGCGTTGATGCGGATGACTGAAAGAATAAAGCGCAGGTCGATGGCCATGGGCTGTTCCATCGCGAGCAGATCCAGCGCCAGTTGGTCGATCTCGCGCTCCATCCGGTTGATCGCCGGCTCCGCCCGGAAGACCAGTTCGCAGATCGAGAGGTCGCGCGTGCGGTAGGCCTCGATCGAGCGCTGGATCGCCTGCTCGGCCATGCCCGCCATCATCAGCAGCCGTTCCTTCAGGTCGTCGAGGCTCTGCTGAAACTTGATGCGGGTCGTCATCAGCCAAACCTTCCTGTGATGTAGTCCTCGGTGCGCTTGTCCGACGGCATGGTAAAGATCTTGTCCGTCGAGTTGAACTCCACCATCTTGCCGTTCAGAAAGAAGCCCGTATTCTCCGCCACGCGCGCCGCCTGCTGCATATTGTGGGTCACAATCACAATCGTATACTGGCTCTTCAACTGGAAGATCAGGTCCTCGATCTTCGACGTCGAAACCGGGTCCAGCGCCGACGCAGGCTCGTCCATCAGCAACACCTCGGGATCGACCGCAAGCGCCCGCGCAATGCACATCCGCTGCTGCTGCCCGCCGGAGAGACTCGCGCCCGATTTCTTCTTCAGCTCGTCCTTCACCTCTTCCCACAGCGCCGCCGCCTTCAGGCTGCGCTCCACCGTCTCGTCCAGAATGGCCTTGTTGCGGAATCCATTCAGCTTCAGTCCGCTGGCCACATTGTCGTAGATCGACATGGTAGGAAATGGGTTGGGCCGCTGAAAGACCATCCCCACGCGTCGACGAATGTCCACCGGCGAGGCGTCCTTGTAGATGTCCACATCGCCCATTTTCACCACCCCCGTCGCACGCGCAATCGGGTTGGTCTCGTGCATCCGGTTCAGACAGCGCACAAACGTGCTCTTGCCGCAGCCCGAAGGCCCAATCAACGCCGTCGCGTGGTTGGCCGGAATGTTCAGGTTGATGTCCTGCAGCGTGTGCGTCGATCCGTACCACGCGTTCAGGTGCTCCACATCGATGCCGACTCCCACTTAGCTTGCCCCCTTCAGAATGCCGCGCCCCGCATAGATGCGCACCAGCGTTACAGACACCATGATCATCAGGATCAGCACCAGCGCTCCCGCCCATGCCAGCCTGTGCCACTCGTCGTACGGCGAGATCGCGTACACATAGATCTGCAACGGCAGCGCCGCAATCGGCTCATTCAGATTGAAGCTCCAGAACTGGTTGCCGAACGCCGTAAACAGCAGCGGCGCCGTCTCGCCCGCCACACGCGCAAACGCCAGCATACACCCCGTAATAATCCCAGGCGACGCGGTGCGCAGACTCACCGACATCACCGTCCGCCACTTCGGAACGCCCAGGCCCAGCGCCGCCTCGCGGATCGCATGAGGCACCGTCAACAGCATCTCTTCGGTCGTCCGCGTAATCGTCGGAACCATCATGATGGCCAGCGCAACCCCGCCCGAGAACGCCGAAAAATGCATCTGCCGCATCACAATCAGGGAGTAGGCCGCAATCCCCATCACAATCGACGGAATTCCGTTCAGCACGTCCGCGGTGAAGCGCACCGCCATCGCCAGCATCTTGCCGCGCCCATACTCCGCCAGATAGACGCCCGCCGCAATCCCCACCGGGACCCCCATTGAACTGGCCAGCGCCAGCACAATTGCCGAGCCCAGCATGGCATTCGCCATTCCTCCGCCGGTCTCGCCCACCGGCGCGGGAATGTGCGTGAAGAACGCCAGGTTCAGCGAACTCGCGCCCTTGAAGATCAGGTAACCAAGGATCGCCACCAACGGCGCAATCACCAGCACCGTGCTGAGCACCGCAAGCCCCGTCACCAGATGGTTCATCACATAGCGCCGCGCCGAGTTCAACCGCATGGCCCTGGTCTGGTAGTTCGTAGGCGTCCGCAATGGGCCGTTCCCGCCCGGCGCAGCAATCGGAGTTGGGTTCGTGCTCATCTTAAATCGACCTCGCCGGAGCACCGCGCGTCACCGCCCAAACCAGCGCGCGCGCGATCGCATTCACCACAATCGTCACCAGAAACAGAGCCAGCCCAATCTCGATCAGAGCGCTCAGGTACAGGTTCCCGGTGGCTTCGGTAAACTCATTGGCAATCACGCTGGCCAGTGTGTACCCAGGCGCAAACAGGCTCTTCGAAATCACGGGATGGTTGCCGATCACCATGGTCACGGCCATGGTCTCGCCCAGCGCGCGACCCAATCCCAGAATCACCGCGCCCACAATGCCGATGCGCGCGTTGCGCAGCACTCCGGTGCGAATCATCTCCCAGCGCGTCGCTCCCAGCGCCAGCACCGCCTCGCGCTGCGAGGTCGGAACCGCCAGCATGATGTCGCGCGTGATCGAGGAGATGATGGGCAGAATCATGATAGCCAGAATAATGCTCGCCGTCAGCATCCCCACGCCGAAGTTGTACCCGCCAAAGAACCCCGTCCAGCCGAGGTACTTGACCAGCAGCGGCCCAAGCTGGTCGCGCATGATCGGCACCAGCACAAACACCGCCCACAGCCCGTACACCACGCTGGGTATCGCCGCCAGCAGTTCGGTCAGAAACGAAATTGGCGCCCGCAGCCGCGCCGGGCAAAGTTCGGAGAGAAAGATCGCGACGCCCAGGGCCAGCGGCACCGCCATCGCCAGTGCCAGAAACGACGTGGCCAGCGTCCCGAAGATGAACGGCAGCGCGCCGAAGTCCCCCGACACCGGGTCCCACGACGAGTGCATAAAGAAGCCAAAGCCGAACTGCTGCAGGCTCAGCCTGGAACGCAGAATCAAAATCGTCAGGATGAAGAGCACAATCGCGAAGATGCTGAGCGCGCAGACCAGCATCGCCGCCGCAAACGTATTGTCCGCCAGAGCGCCGTTGCCGCGCTTGCTCAGGTACTGCCGGATCGGCGAGGGTGGCCCTTCCTGGGCAACCGTCTCCGCGGCCGCGACAAACGAAACGATCGCCGGCGCATGAAGCGGCATCGCCTCCATCTGCGTCGAAGGCGCAGTCGGCGGCGACGAAGGCTCCGGCTCTCTCTCAAGGGACATGGACGATGGAATCACGTTTTATTTATTAGGATGCTGCTTCCGGCCTGACTGTCTCGACGACCCGGCTTGGTCAGCCCTGACGGAGGGCAAGAACAGCATGGTTGCAATACCATAAAACCGTGCCGCGCGGCCGCAAACCCATCGCATCCGCGCGGCACTCACAGTTTACTTGATGGTCGTGATGGTTTTCTTCACCATCGTCTGCACCTGCGCCGGAAGCGGCGCATAGCCCATTCCCGTTGTCTCGCTCTCGCCGTGCTCCAGCATCCAGGTCAGGAAGTCCTTTACCGCCGCGCCCTTCGCCGGATCGGCAAACTGTTTGGGGATCAGCAGCCAGGTAAAGCTCGAGATCGGGTACGAGGTCGCACCTGGAGCGTTGGTGATCGAAACCCGGTAGTCCGCGGGCATGGTCTTCGCCGCCGCCGCTGCCGCCGCCGTCACGCCCTCGGGAGATCCCTGCAGGAACTTGCCCGCGGCATTCTTCACCGCGCCATACGCCATCTTGTTCTGCAGCGCATAGATCAGCTCCACATAGCCGAACGAGTTCGGCGACTGCTTCACCATCCCTGCCACTCCCTCATTGCCCTTCGAGCCCACGCCCGCCGGCCACTTGACTGACGTTCCCTTGCCAACCCTGTTCGTCCAGTCGGCACTCACCTTCGACAGATAATCGGTGAAAATATATGTCGTTCCGCTTCCATCCGAGCGGTACACCGGCAGGATGTCATTCGCCGGCAGGTTCGCGCCGGGATTGTCCTTCACCAGCCGCGGGTCGTTCCACTTCGTGATCTTGCCCAGATAGATGTCCGCAATCTCGTCGCCGCTGAAGTTCAGCTCCTTGCTGACGCCGGGAATGTTGTACACCGGGACAACCGCGCCAAGCACCGTCGGCACATGCATCACCTTCACCTTCGCCTCGGCCAACTGCTGATCGTTCATCGGCCCATCGCTGGCGCCGAAGTCGACCGTACCCTCAGATACCTGCTTGATGCCGCCGCCCGACCCAATCGACTGGTAGTTGATCTTCACGTTCGGATGCAGCTGGTTGTACTCGGTGAACCACTTGTTGTAGATCGGGTACGGGAAGGTGGCTCCCGCCGCCGTAATGTTCTGTGCGCTTGCACCGGCCGCAACCATCGCCAACAAACCTGCCGCCACTATGTTTAGTCTCACTGGTTTCCCCCTCGAAGTCGGATCGCCCAGCCCGGTCTTCCCTGCTGTGCAGGCTCGGACGCATCCCTAAGTACTGCAAACCAGTTTGATGCCTGAATGTTACGAGGTGATTACATCGCAATAAAATGCAAAAGAAACCCTTACGCCGTGCCAACATCCCCCGCCCCACACCCTGTCCACTGTCTTATTCCGGGACAACCCGCGCCTTGGGAAGCCTCACCAGAAAGTTGCTCCCCGCGCCCAGTTCGCTCTCCGCGCGAATCGTCCCGCCCTGCATCTCGACCATGTGCCGCGCGATGGCCAGCCCCAGCCCTGTGCCCCCCGACTCCCGCGAGCGCGCCTTGTCCACCCGGTAGAACCGCTCGAAGATGCGTGTCAGATGCTCCGACGCAATCCCCAACCCAAAGTCCCTTACGCTGAACTCCACTGCCGCAAGCTCATCCTCGCCGGCCACCGGAACCTCCCGCGCGCATACCACCACCCGGCACCGTTCCACGCCCTTCGCCTGCCCGTACTTGATCCCGTTCTCGATCAAATTCCCCAGCACCTGCACCATGGAGTCCGTGTCCACGAAGACCTCCGCGCCGGTCGTCTCGCCGATCTCCAGCTCCGCCTCGGCGTCCAGCACCATCCCGCTCATCGCCGCCACCGCGTCGCGCACCAGCACGTCTGCGCGCATCGCCCGCGGGTGCAGTACTGCCTCCCGCGACTCCACCCGCGCCATGATCAGCAGGTCCTCGGTCAGCCGGCTCATGCGCGTCGCATTCTTCAGAATCGTCGCCAGAAACTCCCGCCCTACCGGGCTCAGCGCCACCTCGTGGTCCAGCAGTGTCTCCACATATCCGCTGATCGAGGTCAGCGGCGTCCGCAGTTCGTGCGAGACATTGGCCACAAAGTCCCGCTGCGTCCGCTCCACCTCTTCGATGCGCGTGATGTCGTGCAGCACGGCGACCGCGCCTCCCGCCGGCACGGGCGACGCATTCACCTCGAAGATCCGTCCCGGCACCATCGAGGTTGTCCTGCGCTCGGCCACTACCCGCTCCTCCAGCGCCGCCTTCACGCACGCCAGCACCTCTGGGTCGCGCACCGTCTGCACCAGCGCATGTCCCACCCGCACGGCGCTTGCCGCCGTCGCACCCAGCGTCAGCCGCTGCATGCTCTGGTTCGCCCACTGGATCCGCCCCGCCGCATCCACGGCCACCACCGCGTCCTGCATCGAGTCCAGCAGCGCCTCCAACTCGCGCCGCTCCTCCTGCACCCCGCTCAAGCTCTGCTGCAGCCTCTGCGATGTGCTCTCAATCGCCTGAAATGTTCCGCTCCACTCCGCGAAAGATGCCTTCGCCTCATGTGCATGAAACTCAGGCAGTGCCTGCACCGCACGGCTTACCTGCTCCATCTCGCGCCGTGTTCGCCAGCCATAGACCAACGCAAAGACCGTCGACAGAGAGATGCCGCAGCCCCACCCCGCCCACCAGTTCCCTGGAACGATCACCGCCGTCAGCTCGACCGACGATGCAATCGCCAACATCATCAGAAATATCAGGCCCGCCAATGAAGCTCGACCCACGCGCAACATACTCCTCCGTTCCAACCAAACCTACCCACGCCGTTGACGATCCATCAACAACAATCGCTCTATCAAATCTTCGGAAACATAGAAGCTGGTTGCCTGCAACGCAGCGAGTGCCTCAGGCAGCGAGAGCAATCCACGCCGTGCCGCTTCCGCCAGAACCCCCAGCAAGCCAATCACTGGAATTCCACGCCTCTCCGCCTCGCGCCGTGCCGCTCCATCGTCTACAATCAAACGCTTCGCGCCGTGCCGCTCGGCCAGCGCAATAGCGTGCCGTTCCCCGCGATCCAATGCATCGAGGGAAGCATCTTCACCCAGAACAGATAGGTCGATCTCAAGCCATTCCGGTGGCTTTTGAACCCACGCCCAAACCGCGGCGGGCGCACTCGATACACTCAATTCGTTAAGCACTGCTTCAGGAATCGTCACGCGCGCATAGATCTTCCCGAGCACGTCCACTTGACCAATCAGTACCAGATAGTTGATCGGCGAGGTATCAGCGACAACAATCATTCAACCTGCCTGCGACACTGAGTTGCCTTCAACCCCGTCGACCACCAGCAGATCCTGTTCCAGATCGGCAACCGAGTAGTCCAGCGGAACTCCGTGCGCCTTCAGAAACGCATGAACCTCGATCCGCGTCTCCAGCCCCAGAAGACGGCGAACCTGACTCTCCGTAATCCTCCGGCTGCGATAGCCCTCCAGCGCCAGAGCCTCCAGAACAGCGCGCGGCAAGTCAGGCTGGCTCAGTTGCCCGTCCGCCATGAAGATGCACGCCATATCGTCGGGAATCTGCACCTGAACATTCATGCTGCACTCCAACTCTCATTATTGCGCTACCCGCACCACGCTACAAGCCGCGAATCTCATCCGGCCTTGGCTTCCTTCGGAATCTCGAACCGGTAGCCCGCTCCGCGCATCGTCTTAAGATAGCGCGGCTCCTCGGCGTCCTCCTCGATCTTCTCCCGGATGCGCCGCACATACACGTCCACCGAGCGCGGCGTCACAAACCGCGCGTCGCCCCACACCGCATCCAGCAACTGGTCGCGGCTGAAGACCCGCCCGGGATGCCGCGCCAGGTAATCCAGCAGCCGGAACTCGGTCGCCGTCGTCGTCACCAGCTCGCCGTTCACGTGCAACTGCATGGCGTGCGCATCGATCTCAACCGCATCGAACTTCACCAGCGAGGGCGCGGTTGGCCGCTCGAATCGCCGCAGCACCGCCTTGACCCGCGCCACCAGCTCGCGCGTCGCGAAGGGCTTGGTGATGTAATCGTCCGCGCCCAGCTCCAGCCCCATCACGCGGTCGTTCTCCGCCGCCCGCGCGGTCAGAAAGATGATCGGAACCGTGCTCAACGCGGCATTCTTCCTCAGCCTCCGGCACAGGTCCAGTCCATCCCCGCCGGGAACCATGATGTCCAGCAGAAACAGCGCCGGGGGCTCCCGTTCCGCGTCCGCCACAATCTGGCCCATCGCCATGTAGGTGCGCACGGCAAACCCCGCCGCCTCCAGGTGGAACTGGACCAGCCGCAGAATGTCCGCATCGTCTTCCAGCACAACCACCGTCTGACTCAAGGTGTCATCCCTCGCTCGAACCGCTTCAAAGTCGCTGCCCTGGCGCCGCCCAAAGCCACGGGCGCGGCCCAACTCAGAATAGCCCACTCCCGTCCTTCCTTTTGCAAACATACGATAAATCCTTCGCTTTACTCCACCCACCGCCATCCGGCAGCCTCCGCACCCCATTCCTCCACCCCCAGCCCAAAAACCAGCGCCCCACCCCTCGGGGTATACTTGCGTCGTATCGGGCAAGCACCTGTGGAGTTTTGCAAAATGCAGAATCGATTGCCTCTGATCCTCTGCGTGGACGACGAAGCTGTCGGTCTCAGCATTCGCAAGATGCTCCTTGAGCGCGCCGGCTACCAGGTACTCACCGCCGCCGACGGTGCCTCCGGTCTGGAACTCTTCGCCACTCACCCAGTCGATGCCGTCATCCTGGACTACGCCATGCCCGGAATGCATGGCGGGCAGGTCGCACAGAGGATGCGCCAGACCAAGCCCAAAGTCCCCATCCTCCTGCTCTCCGCCTATCTCGATCTCTCCGCCGAGGTCACCTCGCTGGCAGACGTCTACATGACCAAGGGCGAGGGAGCGCCCGCACTCCTCGATAAGCTGGGCAACCTGCTCTCCCCCTCACCCGCATCTCAACCATCAACCGGCAAGAACGCTGCCTCGGGCTAGCCTAGAAGAAGGATGAAACGGCTTGGAGTTTAAACGATTCAAACGAACCCTGCGGCAGGTTCTGCTTCTCCCAATCGTTGCCTGCCTCCTGCTGGCCTGCGTCCTGGTCTGGCAGATCCGCGGGGCCAACGCCACCGTCGGCCTCATCGAGGAGTCCGACAGCAGAGCCGACCTCACAACCAGAATCGAAGGGCTCGTCGTCGATGAAGAGACCGGCCTGCGCGGATACCAGGTCACCTCCGACCCGCGTTTCCTCCAGCCTTACAGCGATGCCGAAGCCCCCATGCAACAGGCCATCGACAAACTCCAGTCCGTGGCACAACCCGAACAACAGGAAGACCTCAAGCAGTTCCTCGCCGAGCATCAGATATGGCAGCACGCCTTCGCCGAGACGCTCATCGCCACCATTGCCGCCGGTGGCCATGCCGACGATCTCGACCTCAATCTACTCGGCAAGAGCCACATGGACTCCATGCGCGGCCATCTCGACGCCATCGTCGCTTCAGCCGAACAGAATCGCAGGAACCACATCGCTCAATGGCGTCAGCAGACCCGCCATCTTCTCCTGCTCCTCATCGGCCTCGCGCTCGCCATCGGCCTCCTGGTCGGCCTCTTTACGCGTGGCCGCCTGGAGTCCGCCTACACCGCCTTCCGCCACGCCATCGACCTCCAGCGCCGACGTGCCGAAGAGCTCTTCCTCTCCGAGCAGCACCTGCGCACCACGCTTGCCTCCATCGGCGACGGTGTCATCGCATGCGACGCCGAAGGCCGCGTCCAGATGATGAACCCGGTCGCCCAGGAACTCACCGGATGGACCGAATCCGAGGCCCGCAACCTTCCGCTTGACGAGGTCTTCCACATCGTCGACGAGACCACCCGTCTTCCCGTCGAAAATCCCGTCGTTAAGGTCCAGCGCCTCAATAGCATCGTCACCATAGGCAACCACACCATCCTGCTCCGCAAGGACGACTCCGAACTCTCCATCGACGACAGCGGAGCACCCATCCGCAACGCAGACGGACAGATCACCGGCATCGTCATGGTCTTCCGCGACATCACCCTGCGGATCAAAACCCGTGCCGCCCTGCTCGCCAACGAGAAGCTGGCCGTCGCTGGACGCCTCGCCGCCACCATCGCACACGAGATCCACAACCCCCTCGACTCCGTCTCAAATCTCATCTACCTCCTGCAGCACGAACACACGGAAGAAGAATCCAAACAGTTTCTCCAGATGGCCCAGCATGAACTGGCCCGCGTCACCCAGATCAGCCGCGCAATGCTCAGTCTCTACCGCGAATCCAAAGCACCCGTCGCGGTCAACCTCAAAGAGATGCTCGACGATCTGCTGCTGCTCATGCAGCACCGCTTCCAGATGCTCGGCGTCACCGTCTCCGCCGATCTCCCGTCCGAGATCGCCATCGAAGGCTTCCCCTCCGAACTCCGCCAGGTCTTCACCAACCTCATCGGCAACGCCGCCGAAGCTGCGGGCCAGGGCGGCAACGTCACCGTCCGCATCACGCCCCAACCAGCCGAGGCCGCCTCATCCCCGGCGCTCGATGCAGGAGCCATCGTCGAGATCGTCGACAATGGCCCGGGAATCCCACCGGAGAACCGCGAACACCTCTTCCAGCCCTTCTTCACCACCAAGGGAGAACACGGCACCGGCCTCGGCCTCTGGGTCTCGCAGGGAATCATCCACAAGCACGCCGGCTCCATCGACCTCATCAGCCGCACCGACGGCCCCTCCCACGGCACCACCGCCCGCGTCTTCCTCGCGGCCAAACCCATCCTCAACCCCGGCGGCGAGTAGAGCGCTTCTCGTAATGGTGTAGACCGTTGTGGTGCGGGAAAAATGCGGGGATTCTTCCCCCTTCGGCAAGCTCAGGGTCAGAATGACAATCCTTATTTGGTCTATAGCAATTCTGGAGATGCTCTAACCTCCATCATTTCCACCCCGCCAGCAACTCCCCAACCACCCCCGCCGCCCGCGCACACTCCTCGCGCCCCACATCGAAGTGGGTCACAAACCGCACCGCCCGCGGCCCAATCCCGCTGGCCAGCACTCCATTCGCCTTCAACATCGCGCAAAACGCAGCCTCGTCCCCACCCCTGCGCAACTTGAAGATCACAATATTCGTCTGCACCGTCTCCATATCGATCTCCGCAACCTCATGCGCGGCAACCGCCTCCGCTAGCAGACGTGCGTTCGCGTGGTCCTCGCCCAGCCGCGCCGGCATCTCCTCCAGCGCGATCAGCCCCGCCGCCGCCAGCACGCCCGCCTGACGCATCCCGCCGCCCATCGCCTTGCGGAAGAGCCGCGCCCGCGCCATCGCCGCCGCCGAGCCCACCAGCATCGATCCCACCGGAGCGCCCAGCCCCTTCGACAGGCAGAACATCACCGTATCGAATCCCGCCGTCAGCTCCCGCACTCCAACCCCCAGCGCCATCGCCGCGTGGAAGATGCGCGCCCCATCCAGATGCACCGGCAGCCCCAACGCGTGTGCGCCCTCGCAGATCTCCCGCGCCACCGCCACCGGTGTCACCGTTCCGCCCGCCATATTGTGCGTGTTCTCCACGCAGATCAGCCCCGTCGAAGCATGGAACGCAACGTTGCGATAGATCGCCCCGCGCACCAGCTCCCAGGTCAGAATCCCGCGCTCCGCCGCCACCGGACGCAGCGTGCAGCCGGAGAACGCCGCCGCAGTCCCCATCTCCCAGTCCAGAACGTGCGCGCGAGCCTCGCACACCACCTCCTGCCCATGCTCGGTGTGCAGCCGGATCGCCACCTGGTTGCCCATCGTTCCGCTGGGCACAAACAGCCCCGCCTCGCGCCCAAAGACCTCAGCCGCCCGCGCCTCCAGCCGGTTCACCGTCGGGTCTTCGCCGTACACATCGTCGCCCACCTCGGCCGCGGCCATCGCCGCACGCATCCTCGCCGTAGGCCGCGTTACCGTATCGCTTCGCAGATCAATCATCGCCATTCCCTTTCCCCAC
>DAIRTY010000028.1:0-13678 GCA_036803645.1 Acidobacteriaceae bacterium
GCTGCTTCAGGCATATGTTACCGAATGAGCGGGGTGCGGCACCGATGCTGGAAGAATGGGTTTGCAGGAGACGGCATGGAAGAGAAAGATTGAAGGGAACGGCAAGAGGAGATGAGGATGTCGCCAATGTTCAAACTACGCAAAGTGCAGGTTGCCAGAATCTCAGCGGCCGTGTTATCGCTCGTGCTGATTTCCACCGCCGGATGCAGCCGCGACCCGAACGTGCGCAAGCAGAAGTACCTGGAGAGTGGAAAGCGATATGAGGCGAGCGGCAAGTACAAAGAGGCCGCGCTGCAGTTTCTCAATGCGCTGAAGGTGGACAAGAACTTTGGCGATGCGCACTACGAGATGGCCAAGACTTATCTGAAGATGAACAGCCCGATGCTGGCCTACTCGGAGCTGATGAAGACGGTGCAAGTGAGCCCGGCGAACCTGCAGGCACGGATCGATCTGGGGAACCTGCTTCTGGATGGACGCGCCACCGACCGGGCGGAAGAGCAGGCCAATGCGGTGTTGGCGATCAACCCGAACGACGCGGATGCATACGCTCTATTGGCTGGAGTGGCGCAGCGGAGGGGCAACAACGCGGATGCACTGAAGCAGATCCAGCGGGCCCTGCAACTGGATCCCAACCGGGCGAGCTTCCATACCGCGGCGGCGCTGTTGCTGACGGCCGACCCGACGAATGAGGCTTCGGCCGAAGAGGAGTTGGGCAAGGCGGCATCGCTGGACGCCAAGGACGCGACGCCGCATCTTGTAATGGCGGCGCTGATGGAGAAGAAGGGCGATCTGCAAGGCGCGGAGCAGCAGTACACGGCGGCGGTCAGGATTGCGCCGGACAACGTGCAGTGGCGTGCCGCACTGGCCGGGCTCTACTTCCGCGAGGGCAGCAAGGACAAGGCAGAGCAGACACTGCATCAGGCGGTGGTCGATCTTCCCGAGAGCGAGGAGGCCTCGACGCTGCTGCGGGACTACTACGTGAAGGCGCAGCAGATGGACCGCGCCGAGGCTGCGTTTGCGGACCTGACCTCGAAGTATCCCAAGAGCTTTGCGATCAAGATCACCTACGCACGCGTTCTGTTCGACAGGAAGAACTATGCCAAGGCGGGGTCGGTGGCCTCGGAGTTGACCAAGAACAATGCAGGCAATCCTCAGGTGCAGATTCTAAATGCGCTGTTGCTGGTGAACACGGGCAAGACCGACGACGCAATCACGCTGCTGAAGAAGGCGGTGAAGGACAACCCGAACAACGTGCAGACACAACTGCTGCTGGCACAGGTGGCGGAAAACAAGGGCGACCTGGCGACCTCCGAGGCGAGCCTGCACGCGGCCGCGAAGCTGAATCCGGGGAACCTGGAGGCCGCAAGCGGGCTGGCGCAGATCGCGGTCCTGCGCAACGACGCAGGCATGCTCTCCGAGGTGGCGGACAAGACGATCCAACAGCACCCAAACTATGTTGCAGCTTATCTGTGGCGGGGGACCGCGGAGGCCAGCCGGAAGGAGTACGACAAGGCGGAGGCAGACTTCCAGGCGGTATTGAAGGCGAATCCCGACAACGCACCGGCGTACCTGGAACTGGGCCAGATTTTTATAGCCCAGGGGCGTGTACCCGAGGGCGAGGCGATGCTGCAGAAGGCGCTGGACAAGGACCCGAACTCGGACCGGGCGCTGGGGATTCTGGTGTCCTACGACCTCAAGCAGAAGCAGCCGGCGAAGGCGCTGGCGCGGGTCGAGGCGCAGATTGCAAAGCAGCCGGGGAATGGCAGCTTCTATTCGGTGCTTGCCGCCGTTCAATTGCAGACCAAGGACTTCAAAGGCGCGCTGGAGAGTTCGCAGAAGGCGATGCAGTTGAATCCGGGAAGCATCGACGCGGTCGACATCTATACGCGGGCCGAGATTACTCTGAAGGACATCGATCCAGCGATTGCAACCTGGCAGGGTTGGGTCAGTTCGCACCCGAACGACGCCCATGCGTGGCAGATGCTGGGATCGTTGCAGGAGGCGAAGGGTGACGTCTCGACGGCGATGGCGGCATACAAGAAGACACTCCAGATCGATCCGAACAACGCGGTTGCGTCCAACAACCTGGCGTACCTGATGGTGGAGAACGGGCAGAATGTGGATGTGGCGCTGACGTTGGCGCAGACGGCGCGCCGTGCCATGCCGGACTCGCCGCAGACGGCCGACACGCTGGCCTGGGTCTACTACTACAAGGGAAACTACTATGCGGCGCGGGACCTGCTGGAAGGAGCGCTGCGGTCGACTCCGGACAACGCTTCGATGCATCTCCACCTGGGAATGACCTACAGCAAGATGCACGACAATGCCAACGCTCAACTGCATCTGAAGAAGGCCGTGGCGCTTGCGCCCAACAGCAAGACGTCGAGTGATGCAAACGCGGAACTGGCGAAGCTGGGGTAAGGGCGGGGCGGCACTCTTGAGTCAGAGCGTCGAGGCGGCTTTCTTCTCTTTTTCGGCGAGGTACCAGGCGACCGTTTTTTGCAGGCCCTCGTGGAAGTGCGCCTTGGGCTGGTAGTCCAGCTCCTTGCTGGCGCGATGGATGTCGGCCAGCGAGTGCTTGATATCACCCGCGCGTGTGGGGCCGTAGAGCGGCGCAGCGGTGAAGCCGAGCTGCCCGGCGATGGTGGTGTAGACCTCGTTGAGCGTGTGGCTCCTTCCGGTGCCGATGTTGAAGACGCGTCCGGTGGCGACCGAACTGGGCGCGAGGCATGCGAGCAGGTTGGCGCTGACCGCGTTGTCGACGAAGTTGAAGTCGCGGCTGGTGAGGCCGTCGCCGAATATGGTGGGCGTCTCGCCTGCCATCATCATGGTTGTGAACTTGGCGATGACGCCGGAGTATGGCGAGTCGGCGGCCTGGCGCGGGCCAAAGATGTTGAAGTAGCGCAGGCAGATTCCTTCCAGGCCGTAAGAGCGGTAGAAGGCCTGAATGTAGTACTCGCAGGCGAGCTTCTGCACGGCATAGGGCGAGAGCGGCAGCGGAGACATGTCTTCCTGCTTGGGCTGGGTGGGCTGGTCTCCGTAGGCCGAGGAGGAGGCCGCGTAGACGAGGCGGCGGACCCTTGCATCGCGCGCGGCGAGCAACAGATTCAGCGTGCCGTTGATGTTGGACTGGTGCGAGGTGAGGGGATCTTTTACGGAGCGGGGGACACTGGCGAGCGCGGCCTGATGGAGGACGAAGTCGATGCCCTCGCAGGCGGACTTCATTCCAGCGACGTCCTGCAGGTCCATCTGCTGGAAGTCGATCTTGTCGCGGATGCCGGCAAGGTTGTCGAGGCTGCCGGTGGAGAGGTTGTCGATGCCGCGCACGTCGTGTCCCTGCTCGACCAGCGTGTGGGCCAGGGTTGAGCCGATAAAGCCTGCGATTCCGGTAATTAAGTAACGGGCCATGGGTTCTCCGCTCAGATTGTTTGCCGTGCTGTTCAAAATCTTACCGCGAATCGTGGGAACCCTCGTTGCTGCGCGCCGGTGCAGCGGCTCCGTCGCCCGCAGACGGCATGGTGCGGATGAGAACGGCAAGGGTTGTTCCATAGAGACTGCGTTCGCCGCTGGTGTAGTAATGCTCTTCGGCCCCGGTGAAGCCGCTCTGCCGCAGTTGCCGGTACTGCTGCATCTCCTGGGAGGAGTTGGGACGGAACAGCAGGACGATCTTTGCCGGCAACTGCTGCGTGTCCTGCGGAAGCGGTGCGACGCAAGCGATGGCGCAGTAAAAGTTGACAGGCTCACCGACTCCATAGAACCAGGTGGCATAGGCAGGGACTCCGGCTGCGCGTTCCCTCGTCACCTCCTGGCTGACCAGGTCGTATGGAATTCGGCTCGGTCGCAGGATGAGACCGCGCAACGTGGGAATTGATGCGATTGCCAGAAGCAGGACCGTCCCCATGCTGAATACCAGTGTGGAGTGGGAGCCTGCCTGCTGCGCGACGCGTACCAGGCCATAACAGCAGAGCAGGATCAACAAGGGGATCGAAGGCAGAAAATGCCGTATGCCAAAGAGCGGCAGATCGAAGGGAGGCCGCGAGAGGAAAAAAACGGCGAGAGGCGGTAGCACGGCTAGCAGCAGCAGCGTGAGGACGACGGGTGACTGCCGGAGCGGATGCTGCCGCCCGAGCAGGAGCGCTGCCAGGATGAGGAGAGCGAGAATCGCAAGGACCAGCGTGGGCCCTCCCCGCATATTCAGAAAGCCGAGTGCCGAGGCGTAGGTCTGCTTCAGGGAGTAGAGAGCGGGGTGTCCCTGCCAGTCCAAATTGTCTCCAAAGCCGCGCTTCAGCTTGTACACGCCGGCGACTGCGATCAGCCAGGGTACAAAGCACACAGCCGCGATGGTGGCGCAGACAAGCGCGGCGATACTTCTGGCGCGGGGCGTATGGGAGAGCAGGATGGCGAGTACCGCGGAACCGATGTAGATGGCTCCCACGTAGTGGGTGTAGACCAGCATGGTCATCAGGATGGTTCCAAGCACCCAGTGACGCAGCGAAGGAGGGTTGCCGGAAGGTCGCGTGACACGCCAAACCCAAAAGACCAGGAGAAGCACCAAAAGGGCATACCAGGCATAGGACCGCGCCTCCTGACTGTAGAAAATGTGGGTCTGATTGACGGCCAGCATGGTTGCGGCAAGGAGCCCCGCCTTGAGGCCGTCAGGCAACATGCGGCCCATCAGCCCGAGCAAGCCGATGCTTGCGATGCCACAGAGGAGTGAAAATGCGCGGATTCCAGTGGCGCCGTCTCCCCACAGCTTGGTGGTGGCCTGAAGCAGAAAGTAATAGAGCGGAGGATGCACCAGATCGTTGCGAATTGCGGCGACCTCGCTGACCGGCGAGAGCAGAGCCACCCTGCGGGAGAACATCTCGTCGCCTTCAAGGGCCTCATGCGGGAGGAAAGCGATACGGAGGGCGGTTCCGCCGAGCATGATCAACAGAAGCAGGAGAAGCGCTGGATTAGTGAAGCGAATGTGTGATTGCTCTTCAGGCACGCGAACTCTCCGCAGCATCGAACCAGTGCATGGTACTTGCCATCATATTCGAAGCGATCAATTGCAGCATGGAAACTTCGTCTATCGCAGACGCAGAACCCTTTTGGGGGGATCGATTTTATTGGAATTATCGGTTCGGGCTGGCGAAAAGGTTCTGCTGGGAAGGACTGAATGCGATAATCGTGAGCATGTTGAAACCCAGCCAACCAAAGTCTAGTAAGCCGAAGTCCAGTAAAGCGAAGTCCAGTAAGCCGAAGACCGGCCAAGTCGTTCTGCCGCAGATTGCCCGGCAGCTTCTTGCACGCCTGGAGGCGCGCACCGCGCGGATTGGCGTGATCGGACTGGGGTACGTTGGGTTGCCGCTCTCGTTGCTCTTGTCGGAGGCCGGATTTATAGTGACGGGTTTCGACATCGACGCCCGCAAGGTAGAAGAACTGGAGGCCGGGCGGTCGTACATCATCCGCATACTGCCTGCGGAGATCGATGGCGCGCGGAAGAAGGGATTTAGCGCGACGACGGATTTTGCGCGCCTGTCGGACCAGGACGCGATTATTTTGTGCGTTCCCACGCCGCTGACGGAGCACCACGAGCCGGACCTGAGCTTTGTGGAGAACACGGCCAGGGCCGCGGCGCCGTGGATCCGCGAGGGGCAGTTGGTGGTGCTGGAGAGTACGACCTATCCGGGGACGACCGAGGAGCTGCTGATTCCCATGCTGGAGGCGGGCAACGCCGAGGGGCTGAAGGCGCAGGCAAAGGGCGCGGTGGCAGAGCATGGCGTCTTCTATGTGGCCTTCTCGCCGGAGCGCGAGGACCCGGGCAATGTCACCGTGGCACGGCGCGACATTCCCAAGGTGGTGGGCGGGCATGAGGCGATTGCGACCGAGCTTGCGGCGACGTTGTATGAGGGAATCTTTACGCGGGCTGTGAGGGTGTCGTCGACGCGCGTGGCGGAGATGACCAAGCTGCTGGAGAACATCTACCGCTGCGTGAACATCGCGCTGGTCAATGAGCTGAAGATTCTGTCGCTGCGCATGGGGGTGGACATCTGGGAGGTGATCGACGCGGCTGCGACCAAGCCGTTCGGGTTCCAGCCATTCTATCCGGGGCCGGGCCTCGGCGGGCACTGCATCCCGATCGATCCGTTCTACCTGAGCTGGAAGGCCAAAGAGTACGACTTCAACACGCGCTTTATCGAGCTTGCGGGCGAGGTGAACGAGGCGATGCCCGCGCATGTGGCGCAGTCTGTCGCACAGGCGCTGAACACGCAGAAGAAGGCGATGAACGGGGCGCGGATCCTGATGCTGGGCATGGCGTACAAGAAGGACATCGACGACCTGAGGGAATCGCCTTCGCTGACGGTGATAGAGCTGCTGCGCGAGCAGGGCGCGGAGGTGCTGTACAACGATCCTTACTTCCCGACGGTAGGGCGTGGACGGCACTACAACCTGAATATGAGGTCCACGCCGCTGGAGAATCTGGAGCAGTACGACTGCGTGCTGATTATGACCGACCACACGGACTACGACTATGCGGCGATCGTGAAAGAGTCGAAGCTGGTTGTAGACACGCGCAATGCCACCAAGGGGATCGCGTCGGAGAAGATCGTTCGCTGCTAGCTCGTTGCAGCCAAGCGGCGTAGGCTGGATGAGGTCATTTCTGGGCGGCACAGGCTGGAGGGGTTTGAATGGTTGATGTCAAGACGATCAACGATGCGTTTCTGCAGGTGTGTGGGCGCGGCGAGAAGAGACTCTGGCTGTGGTGTGACGCGGCCGTGGACGCAGAGGCCGAGGTGGCGTGGAAGCCGATTACTTCGGCGGAGGCGTATGGGCGGGTACGCGCGCTGGCGGCACGGCTCGCCGCGTGGGGAGTAGCCAAGGGCGACCGCGTGGCCTTGCTGAGCGAGAACCGCTGGGAGTGGCCGGTGACGGACTTCGCGGTGCTGGCTCTGGGGGCCGTGGATGTTCCGTTGTATACCACGCTGACCGCCGAGCAGTTGGGGTATATGTTGCGCGACTGCGGCGCGAAGGTCGTGGTGGTCTCTTCGTGGGAGCAGGCGGAGAAGGTGCATGCGGCAGGCGAGCTGCCCGCGCTGGAGCGCATCGTTGTGATGGATGAAGTTCCTCCCACCCATCGCGATAAGACTGCGATGGATGGGGCACCCAGTGTCGTGGAATTTGCGGAGTTGCTGGCCGGTGCGAAGGCGATGCAGTCCCGCGACGCGGAGTTCGACGCGCGCGTGCGCTCCGTGCAGCCGGACGATCTGGCGACGATCATATACACCTCGGGAACTACCGGCGAGCCGAAGGGCGTGATGCTGACGCATGGCAATCTAGCGAGCAACCTCTGCTATTCGTCGCGTGAGTTTGCATTCAACGAGACGGACTCCTGCATCTCGTTTCTGCCGCTCTCGCATGTGACGGCGCGGCACCTGGACTATGTGCTGATGCTGGAGCAAGTGACGCTGGCCCATTGCCCGAAGTTCGACCGGATTTCAGTGGCCATGAAGCAGGTGAGGCCCACGCTCCTTGTTGCCGTGCCGCGCGTGTACGAGAAGATTCGGCAGGCGGTCGAAGGCAAGTCGCACGGGGTGAAGAAGGCGATTCTGAACTGGGCGCTGAGCGTGGGCAAGAAGCATCGCGCCGAGACGCTGGTGGGTAAGCACCCCGGCGGTCTGGGTTGGAAGCTGGCGGACAAGCTGGTGTTCGGGAAGATTCGTGCGGCGTTTGGCGGCCGGGTAAAGGTCTTCGTCTCCGGCGGCGCGCCGCTGGGGATGGATACAGCGGGCTGGTTCGCCGACGTGGGAATCATTATCCTGGAGGGCTATGGGCTCACCGAGACATCGCCGCTGATTGCACTGGATACGCCAAAGCGGCATCGCATCGGAACGGTGGGCGCGGTGCTGCCGAATGTGCAGGCGCGCTTCGCGCCGGATGGCGAGCTGGAGGTGCGCGGGCCTTCGGTCTTCCACGGCTACTGGCAGAAGCCGACCGAGACGGCGGAGGTGTTCACCGAGGATGGGTGGTTCCGCACCGGAGACATCGGGAAGATCGATGCGGAGGGGTTCCTGACGATCACCGACCGCAAGAAGGAGTTGCTGAAGACCAGCGGCGGGAAGCTGATTGCTCCGCAGCCGATCGAGGGCAAGCTGAAGGCGCATGTGTTGGTGGGTAACGCCGCGCTGGTGGGCGACAAGCACAAGTTTGCATGCGTGCTGATCTCGCCGAACTTTGCGATTCTGGAGAGCTGGGCGCGGGTGAAAGGCGTTGTCTACAAGGTTGGCGATCGCAAGGCGCTGGTCGCAGTGCCGCAGGTGGTGGCGCGCTATCAGCGCATCGTGAACGATGTGAATGCCACTCTGGCGCCGTTCGAGACGATCAAGCGGCTGGGGGTGGTGGCCGATGAGTGGACCGTCGAGACCGACGAACTGACGCCCAGCATGAAGCTGAAACGGCGCGTGGTGGAGAAGCAGTACGCGGCGGAGATCGCCGAGTTCTACAAGGACGAGGCGACGGCAACACGTTAGAATTGGCTTGCGAGGTGCCTATGGACTGGACAGGGTGCGAGCTGGTGGAGAGAGTGCCGGGCCGGTGCTCCGGTGTGCCGACCGTAGTCGGTACGCGGATATTTCCGGATACCATTGTGGGCGATTATGAGCTTGGATCGTCTGTCGAGGAGATCCATGAGAACTTCCCGTCCTTGTCGATGGAGGTGATTCAGGAACTCATCCGGTTCGCTGAATCCCACCGGACTCAGCAAGTCGCGTGAAGGTCCTTCTGGATGAGAATCTGCCGCATGCTCTGCGGGCAAGCCTGCGCGGCCACGATGTCTCGACTGCCGCTTATATCGGATGGGCAGGGGTGAAGAATGGCGAACTGTTGCTCATGGCAGAGAAAGCCGGATTCGATGTGCTGGTGACGGGCGACCGCAACTTGGCTTACCAGCAGAATCTGAAAGACCGCCAGATTGCGATCATCGAGTTGACCGCTCAACAGTGGCTCATCCTTCGCGACTACGTCGGAGCGATTGGTGCAGCCGTTGATCTTGCGCAGCCGGGGTCGTTTCAAGTGGTGGAGTGCGGCGAGTTTCGCCGGTCGTAATTAGTCCAGCAGGCGGCGGGTGATGGGGGCGTAGGCGTCGATGCGGCGGTCGCGCAGGAAGGGCCAGTTCTGGCGCGTGGTTTCGACCAGCGCGGGGTCGAGCGTCGCGGTGACGATCTCTTCCTGGTTGTGGCTGGCCTGGGCGAGGATGCGGCCGAAGGGATCGGCGATGAAGCTGCCGCCCCAGAAGTCTATTCCTGAGTTGCAGCCGCTGGCGGTGCTGTGGTCGCCGGGGCCTTGAACTTCCACGCCATCGTGGATCACGTCGCCGTGCTCATGGCCGACGCGGTTGACGGCGCAGACGAAGACTCCGTTGGCGATGGCGTGGGAACGCTGGATGGTCTTCCAGGCGGAGTATTGGGCTGCGCCGAACTCGGATTTTTCGCTGGGGTGCCAGCCGATGGCGGTGGGGATGAAGATCGACTGTGCGCCCGCGAGCGCGGTGAGGCGCGCGGCCTCCGGGAACCACTGGTCCCAACAGATGAGCGCGCCGATGGGGCCGTGGCTGGTGGGGATGGCGCGGAAGCCCAGGTCGCCGGGCGCGAAGTAGAACTTCTCGTAGTAGAGCGGGTCGTCCGGGATGTGCATCTTGCGGTAGATGCCACTGATGTTGTCCGGCTCGGCGGATTCGTGGTCCAGCACGGCGACGGTATTGTGGTAGAGGCCGGGGGCGCGGCGCTCGAACAGGCTGGCGATCAGTGTGATCTTGGCTTCTCGTACGACTGCGGAAAGACGCGCAGTCGAAGGGCCGGGGACCGGCTCGGCGAGGGCGAAGAGGGCGTGGTCCTCGCGCTGGCAGAAGTACTGGGAGCGGAAGAGTTCTGGCAGGCAGATGAGTTGCGCGCCGTCGCGTGCGGCCTGGCGAACGAGATCGGCGGCATGGTCGAGGTTCTCGGCGGTGGAGGGCGCGCAGGCCATCTGGATGAGTGCGACGCGAACGAGATCAGCGGGCATGGTGTTCCTTACTTACGCCAATTGGGTCGTGAGGTTTGTCTGCTTTGCGAAGCGAAGTATGTCTTTGTCGCAAGTCATAAGATGTAAACCCTGAATGCGTGCCGTTGCAACAAGAATACGATCAGAGGGGTCCTTGTTGAGTGAATCGGGCAGTTGCACGGACTCGATGGCGATCTGAGGCGTGAGAGTCGCGAGCTGAATTCCCGGCAGCTCAAATGCTCTTTGCACCCAACGCTCAACGCCAAACGGCAGATCCAGACGCCCTTTGCGCACCAGGAGCGCAATCTCCCAGATGGAGATGACCGAGACATACGCCGAGCCTGCGCGGCGCGCTCTCTCGATGGTGTGAACCGCCGCCGGCTTCAGGCTGGGCGCGCCGTTGATGTAACGAACCCAGACATGGGTGTCGAGCAGCAGGGGAGACGTATCATTCATTGCCTGCATCCCACTCTTCGCCGGTCGGGCCGACAATATCGCCCAGCTCGCGGACGCTGCCACGCATCCATCCGTACCCGGACTGCGGCCCGGCTTTCGCGATTGGAACGATTCTGGCGATGGGCACGCCTCGCCGCAAGAGGGTGACCTCTTCTCGATTCTGCTCGACATCCTTTAGCAGTGCGGACAGATTCGCCTTGGCAGTGGCAACCGAGGCGCTCCGAGGGGAAGAGATGGAACGCTCGATTTCGATCTTCTTAACCACGAGCTTGACGGAACTGGACGACAGAAACTTCGCAAGCGTAGCCATATGGTCATCTCCAGATGACTATTATAGCGGGGCTGCATTGCGCGTGCAATGGAAATGGGCTCGTGCAAATGGATGGGATCAACGAGCTTGATTCTGCGCCAAGCCTAAAGGAAACCAGAAGCGGCACGCCGATTAGAGCAGTTTCAGCGATGGTGTAATGTATCGCGCTGCGGGCAAAATGCGGGGATTCTTCGCTTCGCTCAGAATGACAATCCTTATTTGGTTTATAGCAATTCGGGAGATGATCTAGTTGCGAATGGGCTTCATGATCTGCTCGATGGCGGCGCGCTGTTCGCCTGTGGGCGGAAGCTGTGGCAGGCGCGGCAGGCCGCCGAAGTAGCCGTTGAGGTCGCAGGCGAATTTTAGACTGCCGGGACTCGCTTCGGCGAGGCGGGCGGCCTCGACCAATCGAGTCTGCTTCTCCTCGGCCAGCGTTTGGTCGCTGTCCTTCCATGCGGCGAGGACCTCGTAGCAGGCCTGCGGGGCGGCGGCGGCGAAAGCGGGTGCGGCTCCGACGGCGTCCGCGTTGAGAGCGTCAAGCAGTCTGGGAGCGCGTGCGGAGATGATTTGAAAGCCGACGGATTTTGTGCGCGTGCGCAGTTGCGGCGTCGGCTGCGCATCGGCGACTGCGGTCGCGGACGAACTCGCGGAGAGCGAATCCGCGGAGACGAACGATGCGGACGCGTGAGTGGCGGCGGCTTTCATTCGCGCGGTGACGGCGGCGAAGACTGGCGTGACGGTGACTTCTCGCTTGATGGCGGCGGTGCGGTGAAGGATGGCTTCGATCTCGGCGGGGAGGGCTACGTCGTCGAGCAGGCCGAGGATGCGGGGGTGGGCGGCGAGCTCGACCAGCGCGTCGATAGGGATGCGGCGGTCGCGGCTGCTGAAGAGAACGACGGGGAGCGGGGAGCGGTCGGCGATGGTCTGGAAGTAGAGGATGAGTTCGCGGCGGCTGGCTGCTGCCGCGTCCGGGCTTCCGGTAGCGAGGACCGAGGGGACGCCGATGAGGACGGCGTCATAGAGCAGCTCGGCACTGATGCTGGCGAGGGCGAGGGTGGCGCGGACGCTCGAGCGGGAGATGCCGGCGAGGAGGACTTTTTCCGGCGTAGCGGCCTGGGCTGCGGCGCGCAGGACTTCGCTGGTCTCGTCGTCCGTCAGCAGGGCCGGTTCGCCGCTGGGGCCGAGGACGAGGAGCCCGGCGGCGGGAGACTTTGAATAACGCACGACGTTGGCGGTCAGCTTGGGCAGGTTGAGGCGGCCATCCGGGTGGAATGGGGTGGTCAGCGGGATGTGGAGGCCTTCGAGCAGCATAAAGTCAGGGAACAGGGAACAGGGAACAGTTGTGGTTACGGGGCGACGGAGGCTGGGTAGTAGACGGGCCAGCGCTCGCGAATGCTGTGTGCAAGCAGGGCTGGTGTGGGGTCGATGGGGAAGGCGCGGCGGGCGATGGCCAGCATTGCTGCGTCGTGGATGGAGTTGCCGAAGACGGCGTCGGGCGCATGGATGCCTACGCGGGCGAGCGATGCGACCTTGGCCTCGTCGGTGGGGACATCGAGCAGGGTATGGGTGACGAGGCCAGCCTCGGAATCGATGGCGACGCGGGCGGCCAGGATGCGGTCCGGGGGAATCTCGAAGTGCCTCATGCCCTCCTCGATGACCCAGATGCAGGTGGAGCTGACGGCCCAGATCTCGGTGCCGCGCGCCTGCAACTGGCGGACCAGGGTGAGCATCTCGGGGAAGATGTTTGGCTCGATGCGTGTGGCGAAGAACTCGGCGGCGGCGGCGCGCATCTCGCTCTCGCGCAGGCCCTGGTATATCTGCACCATCTCGCCGCAGATGGCCAGCTCCGAGACATCGCCGCGCAGGTAGGCGCGGTAGCGGTCGTCGAGCCAGTCGATGGCCTCGCGCGAGAGCAGACCGCCATCGACGGTCCAACGCATGAAGCCGATGCCGGCGTCGCCAGACCAGACGGTCCCGTCGCAGTCGAAGACGGCGACCGAGGGGGCAAGCGCGTGAACGGCGGCGTGGAATTCGGCGGTGGTAAGAATTTGTGGCTTTGCGGCGGGACTCACTTGGGGGCTGCTCTTCTGCACGTCTCGATGCGCGCGATCATTGGAATTATCTCCAATTCTACATTGCAATCCAGACAATTAAATGGGAGGCTGCGCGGAGACGATGGGGATTCCGGGGGGTGGGGTGAAGATGAAGTCGGAGGCGGGCAGCGGGATGTCTTCTTCGAGGCTGGTGAAGGTGAACTCGGTGGTGGCGCCGTCGGTCTCTTCCAGCTTCAGGCGCGCGATGGCACCGGTGGAAGTCACGATAAGGGTGAGCAGGTGGACGCGTCGATCCATGCCCTTGGGGACGCCTGTGATGCGGAAGTTCGCGCCGTCGGGCGCGGTGGCGATCTGGTCGAGTTCTTTGCTGAGCTGAGTGTGGCCGAGCAGAAGGCGCAGGGGGGAACGCAGGTCGTCGAGTTGCTTGGCGGGTGCGCGAGAGACCTGCGCGTCGCCGGGGGTGTAGAACCAGGCGAACTTGCCGTCCAGGACGAAGAGCTTGCCGGGCGGCGCGTCGTAGCTCCAGCGCATGAGGCCGGGCTTCTTGAGGGTGAGGGTTCCGCTCTCGCTGCGGTCCATGCCCATGCCGGTGTAGCGCTCGGTGTAGCGCGCGCGCAGGGTGCGCAGGTGGTTGTAGTGGTCGTCCACGCGGCGGATGAGGGCGGAATCCTGGGCGCGGGCTTGCGGGATGCACAAGAGCGCGAGTAGCAGTGGGAGTGCGAGCGAGATGCGGGAATTCTTCCCCTTCGGCAAGCTCAGGGGCAGAATGACAGACTCAACAATTACTGGAGGGACTGGGTGCATGTGGTGCCACCGGCGGGATCGATCTTGACGATAT
>DAIRTY010000029.1:0-1147 GCA_036803645.1 Acidobacteriaceae bacterium
GCTGCGTCCAACATGCGGTAGAGGGTGGAGCGGCTGATGCCGAGCAGCTCGGCTGCGCGCAGCTTGTTTCCGCCGCAGCGGGTGAGGACGGTGAGGACGTGCTGCTGGATGACGTCGTGCAGGCGCTCGATGTGGACGGCTGGCTGGCTGGCGGGGCTGGCGTTGGCGGGTTCGACCAGCGCGAGCAGGTGGCGCGGCTCAACAATAGCTCCCTCGGCGAGAGCGGCGGCCTGGGCGACGACGCGTTCCAGTTCGCGGAGATTGTTTGGCCAGAGGCGCTCCTGGAGCTGGGCCAGGGTAGATTTGGCCAGCAGCTTTGGGACCTGTCCGGTCTCGCCGGCGATCCTGTGCAGCAGCCACGCTACGAGGATGGGAATGTCCTCGATGCGCTGGCGCAGCGGCGGGACCAGGATTTCAACCGCGGAGAGGCGGGCGTATAAGTCCTGGCGGAACTGGCCGATGGCAGCCAGAACGCGGAGATCGCGATCGGTTGAGGCGAGAATCCTAGTGTCAATCCGTTCCGGTTCGGTGCGGCGGAAGTCGCTGCGGCTGGCCGGCGGAGCGACGTTGCGGCGCTCCTCGCAGGCGCGGATGAAACGGAAGAGGGCGGCCTGCAGCGTGAAGGGAAGCTCGCCGACGCTGTCCAGGTAGAGGGTGCCACCGTTGGCGGATGCGAGCAGGGAAGCGGCGGATGGCGAGGATGAGGCGCGCGCGAGATCGCCTTTGGCGATGGATTCGGCGAGCGCACTGGCGTTGGCGACGATGAATGGGCCGTTTGCACCAGTCGAGAGATCGTGGATGGCGCGCGCGACAAGCTGCTTGCCGGAGCCGGTCTCGCCGCGGACCAGCGCGGTGCGGAAGTACGGAGCGATGCGCTGGATCTGCGAGCGCAGGCGGCGGATGGCCACGCTGTCGCCCAACAGAACCGGGTTGCGCTGAATGCTGCTCGTGAGGGAGGCGAGCGCGGACCCTGTTGCGTCCTGATTCTGCGACTCGGAGATCGGTTGTCGAAATGAACCTGCGGAGATGAAGTGGCTGCTCGACATGGCTTACAGTCTTCATCGGCGCAAAGCGCGTTTCAGATGAGCGGGGAGGAAGGAAAAGGGAGGGGAAACAGAGTGGAGGTTAATGCGGGTCTGTGGTTAGA
>DAIRTY010000029.1:1247-6226 GCA_036803645.1 Acidobacteriaceae bacterium
AGGAAGGAAAAGGGAGGGGAAACAGAGTGGAGGTTAATGCGGGTCTGTGGTTAGAGATTCTTAACCGGGCGCAGTTCTTCTGGCGGCGATCAATCGACCGCCGCAGACGGTTCTTCCGCCTGGTGCGGTGGATGCTCTGTGCGTGGGGCTACGCGGCTGCGGTGGCGCAGTAGTCGTCGAAGGCGCGGGTGAGTTCCTGGGCGATTGCGGGCGCTGTGGAACTCTCGATGGCCGAGCGTTGCATCAGGTAGACAAGCTGGCCGTCGCGCAGGATGGCGATGGCGGGCGAGCTGTGCGGATTGCCTTCAAAGTAGTCGCGGGCGCGCTCGGTGGCCTCGCTGTCCTGCCCGGCGAAGACGGTGACGGCCTGGTCTGGCCTGGTTGCGTGCTGCAGGGCCAGACGCACGGCGGGACGCATCTTTCCGGCGGCGCATCCGCAGATGGAGTTGACGACCAGCAGGGTGGTTCCGGGCTGGGCCAGCGCGGCGTCCACGTCGGCGGCGGTGCGGGCTTCGTTGACGCCGGCGCGGGAGAGCTCCTCGCGCATTGGAATCAGCATAATCTCTGGGTACATGGAAAACCTCCTGGGAATATCGGCTCTTCGTGCGCTGTGCAGCCCGGTGATTTGATGTCCCCGGGGGAGTGTCGGATGCAGTACTTCTTGCAATTGGCTGGCTGCAATCGGCGAGTTGCTCTACTCTGGTGGCGTGACGATTCTGGAAAATGTATCGCTTGCGCAGTACACCACGCTGGGCGTGGGCGGGGCGGCGCGCTGGTTTGTGGAGACGGGCGACGAAGAGGAGATGCTTGCGGCGGTGCGCTTTGCGCGGGCCGAGGGCGTGCAGTGCTTTGTCCTGGGCGGCGGCAGCAACCTGTTGGTGAGCGACGAGGGATTCAATGGTGTCGTCCTGCGCGTTGCCAATGACACGTTGGCCGTACACGCGCTCAAGGATTCCGCAGCAGTTCTTGTGGAAGCCGACGCGGGAGTCGAGTGGGACGCCGTGGTTCGCGCGGCGGTCGAGAAGAACGCCGGTGGTATTGAGTGCCTCGCCGGCATCCCCGGCAGCGTAGGAGGAACGCCCGTCCAGAACGTCGGCGCCTACGGACAGGAGGTCGCAAGCGCAATCTATCAGGTCCACGCCATCGATCTTGAGGCGGAGCGGAGGGTGCGTTTCTCTCAGGAGGAATGCGGCTTCGCCTACCGAAGAAGTATCTTCAATACGACCCGCAAGGGACGCTACGTCATCACGCATGTGCAGTATCACCTGAACCTCGGCCAGCGGCCTCACATCGAGTACCGCGACGTGAAGACAACCTTCGAGCAGCACGGAGTTGCAAGGCCGACGCTGGCCGAGACGGCTGCGGCGGTGCGGGAGATTCGCGCGCGCAAGGGAATGCTGCTGGTGGCGGACGACGCGGACTCGCGCAGCGCGGGATCGTTTTTCAAGAACCCGGTGGTCGCGGTGGATGAGTTGTCGCGGCTGGCCGCGATTGCGGGCTGCCGCGTTGCCGATGTGCCGCAGTTTCCGGCGGGCTGGGGGTACGAGCCGGAGGATTGCGTGGTGAAACTGTCGGCGGCGTGGCTGATCGAGCTGGCGGGATTCAGCAAGGGATTTGCGATGGGCCGCGCTGGGCTATCGACGAAGCATGTGCTGGCGATTGTGAACCGCGGAGGGGCGACGGCGCAGGAGATTGTCGCGCTGCGGGACGCGGTGATCGAGGGCGTGCGGGCGCGGACGGCGATTCGGCTGGAGCAGGAGCCCGTGCTGCTGGGCTTTGCGGGCTGAGGGGATGGGGTGGGACCCGAAATCCCACCCATCCTCACCCCAACGAGCAAGCTCGCCGGGGACCCCGATCGCAAAGGCGCGATGGAGGGGGCACCCGACGAGCAGCAGAGCGTGGTGTAGGGTAGAGCGCGGCGTATCGTTGGGAAGATTCGATCTCATGCGATAGGCTAAAGAGAAGACCAATGAGCGCAACCCATCAACTACGATGTACAAACTGCGGTGCGAGGATTGCCAGCGAGGCCGCGCGCAGCGATTTTCGCTGCCCGGATTGCAGCGGGCTGTATGAGGTGATCTATCCCTGGAGCGAGGGATGGAGCGCGGAAAAGACGGCTATCGCCGAGGTACGGCTACCCAACCCCGGCGGGATGCGCCATCTGTGGCAGGAGCGGCGGACATCGACGATGCCGGTCGACCAGAGCGGGGTTTGGCGCTTCCGCGAGATGCTTCCGTTCATGCGCGACGTGGAGCGCGTGGTGACGCTGCGCGAGGGCAATACTCCTCTCTACGAGATGCCTCGCTCGGCGGAATTGGCCGGCGTGGACTGGCTGCTGGCCAAGCATCAGGGAATGAATCCCACCGGATCGTTCAAGGACACGGGAATGACGGCGGCGCTGTCGGTTGCCGTGGAGCGCGGATTCGAGTGGGTGGCCTGCGCGTCGACGGGCAACACATCGGCTGCGATGGCGGCCTACGCGGCGCGCGCCGGGCTGCGCTGCATTGTCTTTATTCCCGAGGGAAAGATTGCGTGGGGCAAGCTCTCGCAGTCGATGGACTATGGCGCGCTGACGGTGCAGTTGAAGACCGACTTCGATGGATGCCTGAAGTTGCTCACGAAACTCGTCCAGCAGTTCCCGATCTACCTGCTGAACTCGGTGAACCCGTACCGGCTGGAGGGGCAGAAGACCCCGGCGATGGAGATTGTGGAGCAGATGGAGTGGCAGGTTCCGGAGCATCTAGTTGTGCCGGGCGGGAACCTGGGCAACTCGTCGGCGCTGGGCAAGGGATTTCTGGAGATGAAGCATCTGGGGCTGATCCAGCGCGTGCCGAAGATCCACGTGATCCAGGCACAGGGCGCGAACCCGCTCTACCGCTGGTTCGGCGATGAAAACCGCGAGATGAAGCCGGTGCAGGCGGAGACGCGCGCCACCGCGATCCGCATCGGCAATCCGGCGAGCTGGAGGAAGGCCTCGCGCGTGATCGAAGAGACCGGCGGATGGTGCGAAGAGGTGAGCGAGCAGGAGATTGCGCTGGCCAAGGCGGAGATTGGGGCCGAGGGCGTGGGCTGTGAGCCGGCGTCGGCGGTGACGCTGGCCGGGCTGAAGAAGCTGGTGTCTGCGGGACGAGTGACGCGCGAGGAGCGCGTGGTGCTGGTGCTGACCGGGCACACGCTGAAGGACCCGCAGTACACCATCGACTACCACAAGGGCGAGCTGCTGACGGCGGCGGAGATTGCGAGCGAGACCGAAGTAGAGCGGGCGAGTCATGCGGCGCTGCGCAAGCCTCCGCTGGTGCTGGAGGCGGACGAGGCAGTGGTGCTGAAGGCGCTGGAAGAGCGCATGGCGAAGGCGAATGCGGCGGGGACACAAGCAACGCCCGGAACTTCAAAATGAGCGAGAGCGAGGGGCGGAACTTGGGCCGGATTTCAAGTCACAATCAGGACGCACTACCCGGCGCGATCCGGTTGCGTCTGCCTGCCACCAGCGCGAACCTGGGGCCGGGCTTCGATGCGGTCGGCGTGGCATTGAAGCTCGCGCTAATCATCGAGGCGCGGCCGTTTCAGGCAACGGATGCAGGCAGCCCCGAGCTGACGATTGCGGCAACCGGGCGCGATGCGGAACGCTGTGCGCGCACCACGAACAACATGATCTTCGAGACCTATCGCGAGGTGCTGACGGGTGCTGGGCGCGCTCTGGTTCCGCTCGATCTGCGGATTCACAACGAGATTCCACTGGGCAAGGGCTGCGGGTCGAGCGCGGCGGCGCGGCTGGGCGGAGTGATGCTGGCGAACCATTTCTGCGGGCTGGGCTGGAACCAGCGTGCCTGCATCGAGGAGGCTACGCGGCGGGAGGGCCATCCCGACAATGTAGCGGCCTGCGCGCTGGGTCATGTGACGGTGTCGGTGGTTAGCGATGGCGCGGTACATTCGGCCACCTTCGGCCAGAAGTTGGCCTGGAAACTGTTGCTGGCGTTTCCGCCGGTTAGTCTTGCGACCGAGAAGGCGCGGGCGATGCTGCCCGCCGAGTACAGCCGGGTGGATGCCGTGGCCAACGTGCAGCGGGCGGCGCTGCTGGTGGCTGCGTTCGCGCTGGGGCGGGGCGATCTGCTGCATGTGGCGATGCAGGACCGGATGCACCAGCCCTACCGGATGGAGGCCTGCCCGTTGCTGGGCCGGCTGCTGCCGCTGGCGGGTGGCTCAGGCGTGCTGGGCGTGGCGCTGAGCGGCGCTGGGCCGGGTGTTCTGCTGGTGGTCGAGGCGGACGCTGTGATGGAGGAGATTGCCGAGCAGATTCGCCACGCGGCTGGCGACCCTGAGCTGGAGATCGTTGCATCCGGCATTGGCCCGTGCGCGACCGAGGAGCCGATCTAAGTGGAGGATTGCTACTCAAGACCGATGAGCGATTTGAACCTTGCACAGCGCTCGCGCATCTATTATGTAGACAGACAGAAGCGCGTATGAGACAGATTGAACGGCGCTTTATGATGAAGATGGATTGAATCTCAAGTTTGAGGGAAGACGCCTACTTGCCCGCTGGGTAGAGTAGCGGGAGGAGCAGCAGATG
Source organism: Acidobacteriaceae bacterium (assembly GCA_036803645.1). Lineage (GTDB taxonomy): Bacteria > Acidobacteriota > Terriglobia > Terriglobales > Acidobacteriaceae > Edaphobacter. The sequence continues at coordinate 5,815 of DAIRTY010000029.1, forward strand.
GCAGGAGAGTTTGTGACGGCGGTAAGCGACGCGCAGTTTGAAAAGGAAGTGCTGCAATCGGAGCAGCCCGTGCTGGTGGACTTCTGGGCCGCCTGGTGTGGGCCGTGCCGCGCGCTGGCGCCGATTGTCGACGAGATTGCATCGTTCTATAACGGCAAGTTGAAGGTGATGAAGATGGATGTGGACGCCAACACAGCCACGCCGCAGCGCTACGGCATTCGCGGCATCCCCGCGCTGCTGCTCTTCAAGGGCGGCAAGGTTTCCGAGCAGATCGTGGGCTTTGTACCCAAGGAGACGATCGACAAGTCGATTGTGAAATTGCTGGCGTAATTTTTTAGCGTGGCTTTCGGGCATTTCCATTGTGAGGGCAGCGATTCATCGCACGCGGAGTGCTAGACTCAGCACGGAATGA
>DAIRTY010000029.1:6326-13651 GCA_036803645.1 Acidobacteriaceae bacterium
CATTGTGAGGGCAGCGATTCATCGCACGCGGAGTGCTAGACTCAGCACGGAATGATGGAATGGATATTCTTTCGCGCGGTGATGGTGGCCTTCTTCATTTTGGCCAACAGCTTCTTCGTGGCCGCGGAGTTCGCGCTCATCAGCGTGCGCGAGACGCGCATGGAGCAACTGCTCGCCCTGGGCCGGCCCGGCGCACATACCGCGCTGCATCTGAAGCGCAACCTCGACGATTTTCTGCCCGCGGTGCAGTTTGGCGTTACGCTGGCTTCGCTTGCGCTGGGATGGATCGGCGAACCTGCCGTGGCGGCGATGCTGCTGGATGCGGCACGGCACTGGCTCGCCGTACTGCCGCCGCACGCGGTGATCTACGCGCATACGGTTGCCATTGCCATTGCGTTCGCGACGATCACTTACTTCGATGTGCTGCTTGGCGAGCTGGTGCCGAAGTCGCTGGCGCTGCAACGGGCCGAGCGGATCGCGCTGGCGGTCTCCGGACCAATGGACGTCTTCATCCGAATGACGCGGCCGGCGGTGCGGCTGATGAACCACTCCGCGGCATTGGTGCTGCGTCTGTTCCGCGCGCCGCTGCACGGCGAGGGGAAGGTGCATTCGCCGGAGGAGTTGAAGATGATCGCCACGGCCACGCGGCGCATGGGCCTGCTTCCCGTGTTTCAGGAGCAGATCATCCATCGCGCCATCGAGCTGAACCACGTTACGGTGCGCGAGATCATGACCCCGCGCGGCAAGATTTTTTCTCTGCCGGCCGACACCCCCATCGAACGCGCAAGCGCGCGCATTGTGGAGGAGCAGCACTCGCGCATTCCGGTGTACGAGGAGAACAGTGACACGGCCACTGGAATCATGGCGGACCCCGACCGCATTATCGGCGTGGTCTATTCCAAGGACATTTCGCGGCTGATGCACTTTCGCGCGGTGGCGCTGGGGCTTGGAGGTGCGGTGGACGCCGGGTTGACGCTGCGCCAGGTGATGCGCGATGTCTTTGTGGTGCCAGAGACCAAGCTGGCGGTGGAGTTGCTACAGGAGTTTCAGGACCGGCGGCGGCAGATCGCGGTGGTCGTCGACGAGTTCGGCTCAACCGTGGGAATTGTTACGGCGGAGGACGTGCTGGAGCAGGTGGTCGGCGAGATGGAAGACGAGTTCGATATCGCCTCCCGTACGGCCGACTTCAACGCGGCGGGCGTGATGTCGCTGGACGGCAGCACCACACTGCGCGACCTGGGCACGCAGTTGCACTGGACGTTTCCCCGCGAGGCGGGAGTCGAGACGCTGGCGGGATTTCTGCTAACGCAGCTAGGCCACCTGCCGGACGCAGGCGAGAGCGTGGACTATAAAGGACGCCGCTTGGTCGTTGCCGAGATGGCCGGCCGCCGCATCGCGCGCGTGCGTGTGGAGACCATCGCCCCCAACGCGCAAGATCACCCCCAGTTGTAAACTTATCCCTTACCCCTGACCTCCGATCCCTTGACCACCATCGCCAAACCCGTTCGTCGCATTCTGACTACGCTGCCTGTGCTTTGGGTGGTGGTGTCGGTGGTTTTTCTGCTGATCCATCTTGTGCCTGGCGATCCCATGTGCAGATGCTGGGCGAGGGCGCCACCGCATCCGACGTTTCCGTCCTGCGCCATGCGTACGGACTGGATGCGCCGCTGCACACGCAGTATCTGCGCTACTGGCACGGCGTGCTGCACGCGAATCTTGGCGAGTCATTGCGACTGCACGATTCAGTGATGCATCTGGTGGCGCAGCGCTATCCCTACACGCTTGCGCTGACGCTGGCGGCGCTGCTGATCGGGATCGCGGTCTCGGTTCCGGCGGGTGTCTTCTCCGCGCTGCATCGCGGGCATTGGCCAGACCGCGTGCTCGGCGTGATGAGCCTGGGCGGGCTGTCGTTTCCGAACTTCGCGCTGGGCCCCATCCTGATCCTGATTTTCTCAATTCAACTTGGGTGGCTGCCGGTCTCTGGCGCGGGGACGGGACGGATCTTCGGGCCACGCTTCTGGCTCTACCTGATCCTTCCCGCCATCACGCTGGGCAGCGGGCTGGCCGGAGTGCTGACCCGCATGGTGCGCACCGCGATGCTGGAAGAGCTGGGGCAGGACTACATCCGCACGGCGCGCGCCAAGGGTTTGAGCGAGCGCACGGTGGTCTATCGCCACGCTCTGGGCAATGCGCTGATCCCGGTGCTGACGGTGGTGGGATTGCAGTTCGGCAGCCTGCTGGCGGGGGCAATCGTTACCGAGACGGTCTTCAGTTGGCCGGGCATCGGGCGGCTGACGCTCTCGGCCATCTCCAACCGCGACTATGCCCTGGTGCAGGGATGCATTCTAGCGGTCGGGCTGACGTACGTTGCGGTCAATCTGCTGACCGACGTGGCGTACACCTTTGCCAACCCGCGCATACGGGGATGAAATTCTTATTAGAAGAAGATCAATTCAGGTTCCTGGAGTTTGTTTTATGAAGCACCGTCAACTCGCTATATTGTTCGCCATCTTCTTCGCCTGCGCCACCCTCCACGCACAGACTGTCCCCGCTGCCACAACGCCTGCCGCGCACTCGCAGGCCACTCCGGCAACGGCGGCTTCGCCCGCGCAGCGCAGCTTTCACGATCCAACTTACAAGATTTCGTTCGACGTTCCGGCGAACTGGAACTTCACGCGGCGCGACCACGAGATCAGCACCTTTCGCCTGGACGCGCGGACGGCGGCGCGGACGACGCTGATGCGCGCGGTGGTCAGTATTCCGGAGAACCCGTTCCCGGAGTCGACCTTCAGCGGCGCGTACCTCTACTTCAGCGTGACGCCGCACTTAAACGATGCGGCGTGCGCAAGGCAGGCAGCGCCCGCGACGGATAAAACGCCGGCGGTGCAGGGAAGGCGTGGAGCGGTGAGCGAGATCGCGGGGATCAGCTTCGCACACGGCCACGATGAGCAGAGGGCGATCTGCATTATTCAGCGCGACGAGGTCTACACCACCCTGCGGCGTGGCGCGTGTTACCGCTTCGACCTGACCATCAACAACTTCTGCGGCGGTGAGGCCTCCGGCGTCCGGGACATCACGCCGAAGGAACTCGACGCGGTGCGCAGCCGGTTGGAGGCCATCCTTGCCACCGTCCGCTTCGACGCGAAGTAGGTGGCCTGGCGTGTGCTACTGGCTCGTGCGATTTGTGTTTCAGCCATGAGCCATGAGCCATGAGCTATGAGCGATGAGAGGAGAACCCACAACTGAGATTCAAGATATGGGGCACACGCGATATGATGCGAGCAGCGATTTGCAAGAGGAGGGTTTTTATGTCACGGATTTCCAGGTTGAAGCGCGGCGAGGTCCGTCCCGCTTCGGTGGCCATCTACGACCGCACGCTGCGCGATCGCGGCAATGTGCCGAATATGTTTCGCACCATGGCGCACCGGCCGGAGATCTTCGAGACGATTATCGCGCATATGGACGCGGTGCTGAATACCGGAACGCTGAGCAAGGCGCTGAAGGAGCTGGTGATTGTACGCACGTCGCAGGTGAACCGCACGCCGTACTGCCTGGCCTCGCATTCGGCGATCTGCAAGCGGCTGGGATGGAGCGACGTGCAGTTGCAGGCGTTGTATGACGCGGACGAGAGCAGCGAGTTCGATGAGCGGGAGCGGGTGGCGATCCACCTGGCCGAGGCGATGACACGCGATCCGCACAACTTCAGCGACGCGGAGTTTGCGCGCCTGCGGAGCTTCTATTCGGAGGGCGAGGTGGTCGAGCTGATGGCGGCCATCGGCCTGTTCAACTACTTCAACCGCTTCAACGACCTGCTACAGATGGAGCCGACCCAGCCCGCTTCGGCGGAAGAGCTGGCCGAGGCAGGCGTGGTTCCCGTCGCCGCTCAGGGCACCCCTGTTCATGGATAGAGCAGGACGGCGATGTTGTACAAGGTGAAGGGCGCACTCGATCTGCCGGCGCAGGCTCCGACGGCTGCCTGGTGGTATCGGCCCGAGGCGACGCGGGTTTTGATCTCGTCCGGCAGTTGGGTGAGGCTGCCTGAGGTGAAGCGCAGGACGAACGTGGGCTTTCGCGCGCCGACGAAGCCTGTGGACTTGGCGCAGGTCAGGCGCGCGGCGGAGGTGTCGTCGTGAGTGTTTGCCAGCGCGATCTGTCCCAGTTGCGCGATGAGGGCACGGATGGCGAACTCCTGCTCTTCGAGGCTGGCGGAGGGGATGGTCCGCGCGAAGTCCTCGACGGCGTAGAGTTCGCCGTTGCGGGCGATGACGCGGATGCCTACGGCGTCGACCGCGGGGTCGAGCAGGTTGGCGCGGTGGCCTTCGGAATGCATCCACATGTCGTGGATCTGGACCGCGCTGGGTGCCTCGGCGACGTTCTCGCTGATGCGGTTGAAGGCCACGCCCATGCTGGCACCCCGGCTGGCGAGCGCAGCTTCGCCGGGAAACTGATGGGAGATCGATCCGTGCGCGGCCATCGCCTGGGCGTGCTGGGCTGCCGCGCGGGCAAGCTGTGGATCGCGGTGCAGCAGAGGCAGGTTGCGCGCGGCACGCTCCTGGTTGGCGGCGGAGAGCAGGTACTGCTCGGCGACGGTAGTGGACTCCGCTGTACCGGCCGCCTGCTGCGCACGCGCGCAGGACAGCAGGCAGATGGCGGTCGCCAGAGCCAGCAGAAGATGCGTCGGTGGGTGGAACGGTTTCATGCAGGAGAGAACCCTCCCAGTTAGATGCAACCCGAAGCGCGGCGAAACGACGCGGTGATGGGAGTGCGCTCAGGCGTCACGCAAGGCGGGCAGGCGGTCGCGGTAGCGCCACATCAGTGCAATCAGCTTGCGGGCGCCCCAGTATCGCGGGATGTAGCGCTTTGGATCGGAGAGGCAGCGGAAGAGCCAGCAGAGGTACAGCTTGTCCACCCAGACAGGAATATGAACCTGGTCGCCGCTGAGGAAGGCGATGGCCGCGCCGATGCAATGGATCGCGGGCAGATAGGAGAGGCGCTGCTTGAGGTACAGGCCGAGACGCTCCTGCGTCCCGCCGCCTATGGTGACGATCACATGCCGCGGGCGCAGGCGATCGAGCAGCGCGAGCAAGTCGTCGTCGGCGATCTCCTCGCCGTACATGGGAGCAATGTACACAAACTGCGGATCGACCGAGATCCCGTTCTCCGCAAGCCATTTGAGGTTGGTCGCCGAGCTCTTCGGGTTGGCCATGATCCAGAGCGTCTTGCCATCCTCGCGCACATCGGGCTGCAAAAGCAGCTCGCGCAGGTATGTGAGACCGGAGAGTCGCTTGAGAGAGTCGCGCTCGAGGACGTTCCAGACCATCACCATCAGCGCACTGTCCGTAATTGCGATGTCCGCGCCAAGCAGCGCATCCCGGTAGCCCACATCGTGGTCCATGTCCGTGAGCGCGGGAGCAGCCGGCGACACCAGCAGACCTCCGCCACGAATGGCCGCAACTGCCTCGGACGCACTTCCGCCGAAGAAGGAGACGCCGAGAATCGTTCGATGAATGTGGTCGATGCCTGTCTCGGAGTACACCATGCGCAACTGCCTGCTCGCTTCCTGGAGTAGCGGACTGTCTGGCGAGGCTAACGAACATCTCGCTCTCGTCGATCCAGGCGTGCCGGCGCTTTCCACACAACGAATCCGCCATCAGCCTGCGAGACTTTGTGAAATGATTGTAAGGCATGATGACCACTGCTCCGCCAATTCGGCAACCATCGCGCCTGAGGCGGAGCGTGCAGCAGCAACCGCTGGCGGCGCTGGGAATCGTGCTGCTGGCTGGCTTTGTGGTTTGTGCGGTCTTTGCGCCGTTGCTTGCACCGCAGGATCCGGCGCAGCTCGACCTCGGCGGCCGCCTGCTGGCACCGGGACACGGCCACCTGTTCGGCACCGACGAGCTGGGCCGCGACATCCTGTCGCGAACGATCTATGGCGCGCGAATCTCGCTGGAGGTCGCCGTCTCGGTGGTCTCGCTCTCGCTTTCGCTGGGGCTGATCGCGGGCGCGCTGGCCGGTTTTTACGGTGGATGGACCGACACCGTGATCAACGTGTATGGCGTCAATGCATTCATGGCGCTGCCGGGCATTCTGCTTGCGATTGCGTTTGTGGCGTTCCTCGGGCCGGGCCTGTTCAACTTGATTCTGGCGCTCTCCATCTCCGGCTGGGTGGGCTACGCGAGGCTGGTGCGGGCGCAGGTGATGGCCGTCAAGGAGAAGGAGTTTGTGGAGGCGGCCCGCGCGCTTGGTGCTTCCGACCTGCGTGTGCTGGTCCGCCACATTCTACCCAACATTGTGCAGCCGCTGATTGTGCAGGCGGCCATCGGGATGGCCAGCGCGGTGCTGGCCGAGGCCACGCTGAGCTTTCTCGGCCTGGGCGTTCCGCCGCCCACCGCAAGCTGGGGCGTCATGCTCAACGACTCACGCTCGCACCTCTTCGATTCGCCGCACCTGGTCGTCTTTCCCGCCATTGCGGTGATGCTGGCTGTCCTTTCGTTCAACTTCATCGGCGACGCGCTGCGCGACTTCCTTGACCCGCGAACACGGCTGACGGCGGGCCTGTGACGAAGCGCGCTAACAAGCCGCTGACCATTGGCGTCATCTCCGACACGCATGGACTGCTGCGGCCCGAGGCAATCCACGCGCTGATTGGCGTGGACCATATCCTGCACGCGGGAGACGTGGGCGACCCGCTCATCCTGGACAAGCTGCGCTGGATCGCTCCGCTGACGGCCGTTCGTGGCAACATCGACGTCACAGGCGTCTGCCGGCGTCTGCCTGCCAGCTCTGTGGTGGAACTGGGCGGGCGGTTCTTCTACCTGGTGCATTCGGTCGACGACCTCGACCTGAACCCGGTGGCCGCAGGGATTGCGGTGGTTGTCAGCGGCCACACGCACCGCGCTGGGAAGCACGTACGGAATGGTGTGCTCTACCTGAATCCTGGCAGCGCAGGGCCGCGTCGCTTCGATCTTCCGGTGACCATGTCCAAGGTGAGTGTGGCGGACGGAAAGGTGCGCGCACGCATCGTCAAGCTAGCTGGCGACGAGTGAGCGGGGGGAGAATAGGAGCAGGGAAGAGGAGGTGAGCGAGCATCGGCGTGCGAGATACAGAACGGACTCCAAATGCGCTCCACACTTAAGTGACCCGTACACTTTGACCCACGCATGGGGGTTTGTTATAACTAAGAGGTTGCGCGGCGAAGCCGCAGGACGCGGCGCAAATGTTCCTGAGTAGCTCAATGGCAGAGCATTCGGCTGTTAACCGAAGGGTTGTAGGTTCGAGTCCTACCTCAGGAGCCATAAACCAACAACTTACAAGCGCCTCCTTTC
>DAIRTY010000030.1:0-7676 GCA_036803645.1 Acidobacteriaceae bacterium
GCTGGCGGAGTGCGCGATGCTGGCGCGGCAGGCTGGGCTGGAGATATGGCGGCGGTTCGGGGTCCCGGTGTATTTTTACGAGGCTGCGGCGGCTCGGCCGGACCGGGTGAACCTGGAGGACGTGCGGCGCGGCCAGTTCGAGGGGCTGCTGGAGACGGCGCACCGCGACACGGCGCGGCGGCCCGACGTTGGCGGGCCGGAGATCCACCCGACGGCGGGAGCCAGCGCGGTGGGCGCACGGCGGTTTCTGATTGCGTACAACATCTATCTGGATTCGCCGAAGACGGGGGCACAGGGTGGGGGCGGGCTGCCGCTGGCCGCGCAGGCGGACATAGCAGCGGCACGGGCCGTCGCGCGGGCGGTTCGCGCCTCAACGGGCGGGCTGCACGGGGTGAAGGCGATCGGGGTGAGCGTGAATGGGCGGGCGCAGGTGAGCATGAACATTACGGACTTCCGGGCCACGCCGATGGCGCGGGTGCATGACGCGGTGCATGAGCTGGCGCGCAAGCACGGCGCGGTTGCGGCCGAGGGCGAGATTATTGGGCTGATTCCGCAGGAGGCGTACGACGCGGAGGCGGCGTGGCTGCGCGAGATCCCGAACTTCGATGCGGAGACCAAGGTGCTGGAACACATGCTGGAGCACCCGCTGGCGTGGCCCGCGGGTTGAGGCCCTGGGCCTGCGAGATTGTCCGTGGAGTTTGATGGGGCGGGAAAGGCAGATGCGATTTCGGCTAACCTTTTTGCAATCTGATCGTCAAGTAAAGGACAGGCACTTGCCTCGATCTCTGATTCAGAGAACAATAGAACAGTTGTGCCGGGGGCGAGAACCGCAGTCGGCAATGCAACGACCAACGATGTACTGGAGTGTACTGTGCGTATTTTTCTATCCGAGTTGCGAACCCGATTCAACCGGCAGGGCAGAGTGAAGCTGGCGATGGCTGCCTCGCTGACGGTGTTGCTGTTGCTGTGTGCTCCGTTTACCCAGGCGGAACAGCTTTCGAGCGATGCCAAGGCTTCGATTCCGCACGATGTTCAACAGATCATCATGGTGGACTACCGCGCGATGCAGAACTCTGCGGCGGCGATGAGCCTGAAAGAGCGCGTGATGCCTCCCGAGCTGAAACGGTTGGAGGCGGCGCTGATGCAATCCGGACTGAAGGTGGACACGGACACCGATGCGCTGGCCTTTGTGGCCTTCCGCACGCCGAATCCCGACGGCAAGGGCGCTGTGGTGGAGCGGATTGTCGGAATCGCGCAGGGCCAGTTCCATACTCACGACATTCTGGCGAACTTTACCAAGAGCAAGACCAAGCCGGTGGTTATACGCAATAACGACATCTATCCGATGGGAACGAGCGGGCTGAGCGTGGTCTTTCTGAACCAGACGACGATGGTCTTCGGAGACAAGGACGCGATCAAGGCGGCAGTGGACTCGCGGGACGGGATGGCGCCGAACTTTCTGACCGACAGCGAGCTGGTTGGCGACATGGTTGCGGTTGACAGCCACACAATCTGGAGCCTGCTGGACACCAAGGGGACGCAGACCATGATGCGGAATGTGCTGGGCACTGCGTCTCAGATTGCCGACTATGACACGGTGAAGAACCGGATGAAGAGTTCGCGGTACACGATGGACTTTTCGAATGGGGTGAAGTTCAACATGGCTGTCAGCATGTCTGACACGCTGACCGCGGCCACCTGCGCGGCCCTGCTGAAGGGATTGCAACTGCTGAAGAAGCAGCAGGGGACGCCACTGGAGAAGACCGCCCTGGACCAGACGAACATCGATTCCGGTTCGGGCACGCTTACGGTGGACTACACGTCCTCCGACGACCAGTTTTCCAAGCTGCTTACATCGCCCCTGTTCCAGACGGTGGTGAAGTAAGCGGAGTAAAGATTTTGCATTGTGAAACGGCCCGGACCGGCGAAGGTCCGGGCCGTTTTATTTTGTCGATTGGGCCGAGGACTGGGCCGTATCGACCTGCAGAGGAGCAGAACGCGAAATTGTTGGTTGAAAATTGGCCGAGGATCGTGGCACGACCGGCTGTATCGGGGTCCTTCGACTCCGCCTCCCGCGATACGACAGCGGGAGGCTCCGCTCAGGATGACAATTTATTATATTATTCAATAACTTACACCTGAACCATCTTTCGATACGGACTAGATGTCTGGCGGCTCGCGGATGGCCAGAGATACGGTGAATGGCGAGTTGCGGAAGGCGTAGGTCCTGCGCATCCTGAGGCTGCACCCATTGGGGGTGTTGCGGTCTGGCGCACGCGCGCGCGAGATTTCCGGCACGGAGAGGCCGGAGGTTGAGGCCGCCGCTCGCAGCTTGCTCTTCCATCCACCGGCGATCATGTTGCACATCTCTCCGATGGCGTCTTCGATCAAGGCGTCGTCCCAGTCGTCCTGGGAGCCGAGGAGGGCATCGGTCAACTTTTTGGCGGTTGCCTGGGGGAACTCGACCAGACACTGAGCGTCGATGGTGCCCGAGAGCAGGATCTTTGCCGCGATGTCGATTTCGGCGGCAGGGGCATCTTCCACCACTTCGCAGCTTTGCTGCAGCATGATGTTGAAGACATCCGCAACGACGCCGTCGAGTTGCTCGATCCATCGGGTGTCTGTGCAATGATCGGCCATCATGTTTGAGCGTCTCCCATGGTCGAGGGTGGAGGTGCGACAGGAGGGAGCAGGGACTCGACGCAGGTTTTAATCCGCTCCAGGGTGAAGGGCTTCGAGATGGCGCCCTGTGCGCCGGCGGCCACCGCCTGGAGCACCTGGGGATCGGTGGCGTCGGCGGTGATCATCACCAGGGGCACGCCTGGCGCAAGGTTGCGCCGCTGTTTTTCCAGCAGGAAATCGAGGCCGTTCATGACCGGCATGTGTACATCGCAGAGGATGAGATTGAGCGGCTGGTTTTCGGTGGCGGATTCTTCGAGCGCCGCCAGACCCTCCACGCCGTTGGCCGCGTGCAAGACCTCGGTCAGGTGCAGATTGGCGAGGCGAAGGGCGCTCTCCAGGATTCTGCGCATAACGAATGAATCATCGACGATCAGGACTCTTACGCTCATGCTTTTCAATTCAACCTCAGAGCGTCTATCGGCGTTAGAGCCGCAGGCGTGAGGGAAGCGGGTTCGAGGTGCGGAGCTGCTACTGGTTGGGGAAGGGGACGAAGCTGGCGGCGCAGGAGGGGAGGGTGCCGCTGACTTCCTTGCCGGTGACGTTGGAGTCGTCTCCGGTGAAGACTGGGTTGACCGGGCCGGGGCCGAAGGTGAGATCGGTGTGGATGGCCTGGGCCTTGTAGAGGGAGGGTTTGTCGAGCAACAGAACGCCGTCGAGGGTGACGCCGATGCGATGGGTGTGGTCGAAGCCGTTGAACTGGAGCTTGCCGCCGCCGGAGATGCGAATGTCGCGCAGGGTGATGCCGTCGTAGACCGGGAGGAGTTGGACGCCCTTGCCGGGGAAGGAGTATGCGGTGTCGAAGAGGATGGGGTATTTGGAGTTTCGGATGCAGATGTTGTCGTAGAGGACGTCCGTGACCAGACCGCCGCGGGTGGGGTTGGACGTGATGCGAATGCCGTTGTCGGGGCCGTCGAGGGAGAGGTTGCGGACGAGGATGGAGCTGACTCCGCCGTTGGTCTCGCTGCCGATGGACATTCCGTGGCCGGAGTAGAAGTGGTTGTCGAGGACGGACATATTGGTGGTGGGGCCGTCGCCGGCCTTGATGGCGACGTTGTCGTCTCCGGTGCGGATGAAGGAGTGGGCGATGGTGATGTTGCGGGACTGCGCGGGGTCGATGCCGTCGGTGTTGCGCGCGCTGCTGGGCGTGTCGATCTTGACGCCCCAGACGGTGAGGCCGTCGCCGCGATGGAAGGAGAGGTGGAAGTTGGGGGAGTTTCTGAGGGTGATGCGGTAGAGGGTGAAGTCGTCGGTGAGGTCGGTGTCGATGAGGCGGGGGACCTGCTGGCGGCCGGCAGTGCGCGCGTCCTCGGCGAGGTCCCACCAGGACTTGGCGGAGGGATGGCCGTCGAGCATGATTTTGGCACCGCCCTGACCGTCGATGACGCCGTCGCCCATGATGGCGGAGCCGGTGGCGCCGCGGGCGGTGATGAGTGGATGGCAGCCGGAGAGGGCGTCGCTGACCAGGCCGCAGGAGCCTTCGGAGAGCTCGTAGTCTTTGGGATTGCGCGAGGCGTAGAGGGTGACGGACTTGTCGATGAGCAGAGTGACGCCGGGGCGGAGTTGGATGGGACCGATGAGGAATGCGGTGTTGGCGGAGTCGGCGGCGAGTTCGACGGCGTGGGATTTGGCGCAGTGGTCGAGGGCCTGCTGGATGCGAGTGGTGTCGAGGAAGGCGCTGCTGTTAACGCTGGATTCGATCTCTCCGCTGGTGGCCTGGGCGGTGGTGAAGGCTGCCTTCAGCGTGATGCAGGCGGGAGGGATGACTGGCTCGGTGACGCTGCGCAAATCCTGCGCGTGGAGCGGCGTCGCCGCCGACGCAATGAGAGCTGCGAGAGAGATCCACAACATCCGATGACCAGCATGTTGCTGCGCCAGGCCCATAGCGAACTTTTTCACCCTGCAACCAACAGGAATAAGTGTAGACAGAAATGGCTGCGACGCAAATTGGGAGGTGCCCGCCGTTTTCGCGCAGTCCTATAATCGGGGACGAAAGGATGCCGTATGAGCGAAAGGAAGAATGCGATGAAGAAATTTGGCAGGTTGGTTGCGGTTTGCGTGGTGGTGGTGGGGGCGCGGTATGGAGTGGCGCAGACGGCACAGTCAGGAACTGCGGCGCAGCGGACCAAGCTACAGCAGGATACCGAGATTCAGGGATACCCGTGCGCCAAGGGATACGCCATGGTCTATCCCAGCGGCCATTTGGCGAGCTGCAGCGTGTCGCGGGAGACGGTGTTTGGAGAGGCCCTGATTCCGGCGGGATCGATTATCGATCTTGAGTGGACGGGGAAGCCGAAGGGCGCGATGATGGCGCACAATACGGTGATCGCGGGAGTGAAATGCGGGGGCGGAAACTGGCTGCTGGGGCCGTCGGAAGGCGCCGCTACGGGCTTCTATCCGAACGGAAAGCTGAAGATTTGCTTCCTGGCTGGAGACCAGAGCGTTCAGGGGGTCCCATGCATGACTGCGGGATTCATCGGATTATTCGGCGACGGTGCGAGGCGCGACGGCGGGGCAAAGTTTTACGAGAGCGGAAAGCTGGAGTCGTGCACGCTGGCGAAAGACTATGGCGGGAAGCGGCGGGGAGAGCGGTTCCAGCAGGCGCAGTGAATGCGGGTTGCGAAACTGTCTACAAACTATCGAATTCGGCAGTGAGAACTTACAACGGCATGAGACGAGCAACAACGAAATACAGAGATTCTGGCTGCGCCAGAATGACGACTTGCGCGGAGCGCCAGAATGACGACTTGGTTGGAGCGCCAGAATGACAACTTGATCGGAGCTGGCTTCGGCGGAAACTATAATTGGGGCTAGGAGAGTCGCATGGGCGCTGGGCTGATTTTTTTGTGGAATGCGACGCGGGGCAGCCGGCTGCGACCATGGCGCAGCGAGTGCCTGAAGTGGCGGGTGGAGACATACACGGGGAAGCACGCGGAGGAGGTCGGGTTGCGGGACTTCCTGTCGTTTCTGTATGCCGAACGAAGGCAGATGCTGCGGTTTCTGCAATGGCTGACGGAGATGAGGGGCTACGCACACGCGGCGGAGAAGCATTGAGGGCGGGGCGTTGGGCGAGGCGGGAGCTTTGAGGTGGGCTTCGCGGCGGGCGTTTCTGGAGAGGGCGGCTCGGCTGGGCGCGGGCGCGGCGGCGGCGACGGTGTTGCCGCTGATTGTTGCCGGTCGCGCGCGTGCGGCCAAGCCGCGTAGAGATGCGGGCGCTGGCGTGAAGACAGAGAGCGTTACGGGAGATGCGTCGCTGGGGGTGCATGGGGCGGCGCACGGGCTGTTGTACGGCTGCGCGGTGAATATGAATGCATTGGGCGCGGACGCGGCCTATGCGGCGCTGGTGCGCGAGCAGTGCAGAATCGTGGTGGCGGAGAACGCGATGAAGTGGGGCGCGCTACGACCTTCGGCGGAGGGATTCAATTTCGACCAGGCAGACGCGCTGGTGGCGTTTGCGGAGGCCAACCGGATGAAGATCCGCGGACACAATCTGGTTTGGCATCAGAACAATCCGAAGTGGCTGGAGGCGACGGCCACGAAGGAGAATGCGCGAGAGCTGCTGGTAACGCATATCGAGACGGTGGCGGGACGGTACGCGGGACGGATGCACTCGTGGGACGTGGTGAACGAGGCGATCCGCGTGGAGGACGGGCGGGCGGATGGGTTGCGGAACTCGGTGTGGCTGCGGCTGGTGGGCGAAGAGTACATTGAGCTGGCGTTCAAGACGGCGCGCGAGGCCGATCCGCAGGCGCTGCTGACGTATAACGACTACGGAATCGAGCCGGAGACGCGCGAAGGCGAGCAGAAGCGCGAGGCGGTGATCGAGATGCTGCGGCGCATGGTGGCGCGGCGTGTGCCGCTGGATGCGGTGGGCGTGCAGTCGCACATTGCGGCTGCGGCGACTGTGGCGGCGAGTGGAAATAAGAGTGCGGCTTCGCAGGTTGGGGCGGGGCTGATGCGGTTTATCGCGGAGGTGCGGGAGCTGGGATTGCAGATGTTTGTGACGGAGATGGATGTGAACGATCGCGCGCTGGCGGCGGAGATTGCTGGGCGCGATGCGGCGGTGGCCGCGGCGTACAGGCAGTATCTGGAGCTGGTGCTGGGCGATCCTGCGGTGCGCGCAGTGCTGACGTGGGGGATTACGGACCGGTACACTTGGCTCGGACACGAGGAGGGCCGCGCGGATGGGAAGGCGGAACGGCCGCTGCCGTTCGATGCGGAGGGGAAGGCGAAGGCTGCGTTCTTTGCGGTGCGAGAGGCTTTCGATCAGCGCGTGACGGCTCTCAGCCACGGATGAGCCGGTCGATTGTCTACCGTCCGTAGAGATTGCGCTTACTTCTTGGGCTTAAACAGGCTCTCCGGGTAGGTGGCAATCAGATACTTCGCCTCGTCGGTGTCAGGTTGATCGAGCGCGAGGTAGGGCGAAACCGGGTACATCGTAATCCCGGCGAGGAATCGGGTGCGGAAGTAATATATCTTTCCTGCCTCCGCCGTGAGATGCGCGAAAGCCAGGTTCTGTGCTGCCGATGAGATCGACTGCACATTCACGCATAGATGATGCACACCCGGAGGCACGGAGACGGTGAAGACGGAATTCTTCTTGTATGCGCCGACCCAGGCTCCGTCGAGGCCGATCTTCAGGGTATAGTGTTGCCAGTCGCCACGCAGACCACTGTCCTGGATGAAGTAGACGAGGGCGTTGCCGGACTCAGGGAGCGCTGGTGCAAGCGGAGCGCTTCCTTCAGACACACTGAAGGTGACATTCGTGGGGCCGCAAGCCGCAGTGACAAGTGAAGGTTGGCTCTGAGCGAATGCCGGTACCGACAGGAGCAACAACAAAAGGGCGGTTCTCACCGATTCCTCCAACCAGACGGATGCGGTTCTACAACTGTCCCATCGTAAACCCACGCCATACATTCCATCGCCAATGTTTTTTGTATGTGTTGAATTGCCGGGTTCCGGCTTAGGGTGCTATCCTTTACGGAGACACTACGGCC
>DAIRTY010000030.1:7776-13090 GCA_036803645.1 Acidobacteriaceae bacterium
GTTGAATTGCCGGGTTCCGGCTTAGGGTGCTATCCTTTACGGAGACACTACGGCCACAAGTGAACTAGAGATCAGGAGCATCAACTGCTGTGCTGGAATCGGTAAAGAAGACAGGAATCATTGAGAAGTATCGTACTCACGACTCGGACACCGGGAGTCCGGAGGTCCAGATTGCCCTGCTGAGCGAGCGCATTGGCGAGTTGACCGAGCACTTCAAGACGCACAAGAAGGACCATGGCTCCCGCCGGGGACTTCTGATGCTGGTGAGCAAACGGCGCGGTCTGCTGGATTATCTGAAGAAATGCGACGCAGACCGCTATCGCGAGGTCATCACAAAGCTTGGCATTCGCAAGTAGACTCGACTGGGACAACCCCCATCA
Source organism: Acidobacteriaceae bacterium (assembly GCA_036803645.1). Classification (GTDB taxonomy): domain Bacteria; phylum Acidobacteriota; class Terriglobia; order Terriglobales; family Acidobacteriaceae; genus Edaphobacter. The sequence continues at coordinate 8,157 of DAIRTY010000030.1, forward strand.
TGGACGAAGGCAAGACCCGCCAACCATCGGCAGTCCACTTCACGCGCAGCCTCATCGGCCGTTGCCGCCGGAGTTGCTGACGATGGGAGAGGCTGTGAGAGCGCATGTTGCCGGCTACAGTGCCTGGGTTCCAGGCCGGTCGCGCTGCGCTACGGGCCAGGACCGATCCACAGATTTTTACCATGCACTCCGCTGGCGGCCTCAAGGAAGGCCACTGCGGGCTGCAACTCTGCGCACGTTGTTAAGCGGCGCAGCACCAAGTTTCCTTAATTGACAGAAAAACGAGAGAAGAGGCAAAACATGAAACAGGAAGTGACAGTAGAGCTTGCCGGCGGCAAGCGGATTACCTTTGAGACCGGACGCATGGCCAAGCAGGCCTCCGGCGCAGCGTTCACCACTTGTGGAGACAACGCAGTACTGGCGACGGCGGTGGCCTCGCCCGACCCGAAGGAGGGGATCGACTTCTTCCCGCTTACGGTGGAGTACCGCGAGAATACATACGCGGGCGGAAGGATTCCCGGCGGCTTCATCAAGCGCGAGGGACGGCCGAGCGAGAAGGAGATCCTGACGTGCCGGCAGATCGACCGGCCGATTCGTCCGCTCTTCCCGGCGAGCTTCCGCAACGAGACGCAGGTGGTTGCGTTCGTCTACTCGGCGGACAAGGAGAACGATCCCGACGTGCTGGGGATGAACGGCGCGAGCTGCGCGCTGGCGTTGAGCGACATTCCATTCCACGGGCCGGTGGGCGCGGTGCGCATCGGGCTGATCGACGACGCGTTCATCGTCAATCCGACGTACGCGGAGCGCGCCAAGAGCCTGCTCAACATCATGGTGGTCGGAACAAAAGACGGCATCGTGATGGTGGAGTCGGGGTCGAAGGAGTGCTCTGAAGTGCAGGTGGTGGATGCGATCGAGTTCGCGCATGTGGAGATCAAGAAGATCTGCGCGGCGATCGAGGAGCTGGTGAAACTGGCGGGCAAGACGAAGCGCGTGCCGGCGGCGGTGGGGATCGATCAGGTGTATCTGGACGAGCTATCGGCTAAGGTTGGCGCGCAGTTGAAGGACGCACTGGATACACAGAAGCACCCGAAGTTCGAGAGCTACGCGCTGGTGAAGGAGATCAAGGACGCGCTGAAGAAGGCGCTTCCCGAGGGCGACACCGATGCGGCGAAGAAGCTGAGCAAGTACTACGAGCTGCTGCGCGAGCAGATCTTCCGCGACCAGGTGCTGAACGAGCGGACGCGCCCGGACCATCGCGCGTTCGACGAGATCCGGCCGATTTCGATTGAGGTTGGCGTTCTGCCGCGGGTGCATGGATCGGCGTTGTTCACGCGCGGCGAGACGCAGGCGATGGTGTCGGCGACATTGGGCACGACCGACGACGCGCAGCGCATGGAGAGCTACGAGGGCGAACAGAAGCGGCGCTTCATGCTGCACTACAACTTCCCGCCGTTCTCGGTGGGCGAGGTGGGACGCATGGGCGGCGTGGGCCGGCGCGAGATTGGGCACGGCGCGCTGGCATGGCGGGCGATTGCGGCCGTGCTGCCGGGTGAGGACGAGTCGCCGTATGTGCTGCGCGTGGTCTCCGACATTCTGGAGTCGAATGGGTCGTCTTCGATGGCGACGGTGTGCGGCGCGTCGCTGGCGCTGATGCAGGCTGGCATTCCGATCAAGAGCGCGGTTGCAGGCGTTGCGATGGGGTTGGTGAAGGAGGGCGAGAAGTATGCGGTGCTCTCCGACATTGCGGGCGCGGAAGACCACTACGGCGACATGGACTTCAAGGTGACCGGAACGCGCAAGGGCATTACCGCGCTGCAGATGGACATCAAGATCATGGGCATCACGGCGCAGATCATGCGCGAGGCGCTGGAACAGGCACGGCTCGGACGGCTGCATCTGCTGGACATCATGGATGCGACGATCAGCAAGGCGAATGAGGAGAAGTCCCAGTTTGCGCCGCGGATTCACACCATTCAGATTCCGACCGACAAGATTCGCGACCTGATCGGGCCGGGCGGCAAGGTGATCCGTGGGATCATCGACGCGACCGGCGTGAAGATCGACGTGGACGATACGGGCCGCGTCAATGTGGCGTCGAGCGATGCGGACGGACTGGCGGCGGCGATCCAGATGATTTCCGACATTACGGCTGTGCCGGAGATCGGCAAGACGTATCTGGGCAAGGTAGTGCGAATCGCCGAGTTTGGCGCGTTCGTGGAGATCTTCCCCGGAACCGATGGGCTGCTGCACGTCTCGGAGATCGCGGAGCATCGCGTGAAGGAAGTGAAGGACGAGCTTCGCGAGGGCGATCAGATCCTGGTGAAGGTGCTCTCGATCGAAGGCAACCGCATCAAGCTGTCACGCAAGGCTGTGCTGCGCGAGCAGCGGGCGAAGCTGGGACTGCCGGAGGCTGGCGAGGACGGCGGCGAGGGCGGCGGGCACGGTGGCAGACAGAGTCAGGTTGCTGCGCCGGCTTACGCTGCTCCTGTCGACGAGAATGATGACGACGGCGAGGTCCTGGTTGAGGGCGGCGAGGAGTTTCCTGTCGAGGAGGGCGAGGGCGACGACGAGGACGGAGACGATGCGCCGGACGACGAGCCAAACTTCAATCGTGCCGATGGCGTTCCGACGCCTGCGGGCAATGCAGGCGGACGTGGGCCAGGCGCACCTGGCGGAGGGCGCGGGCCGGGCGGACCGGGCGGCGGCGGAGATCGCAGACCGGGCGGAAGACGGCGGCGCGGTGGAAGGCGTCCGGGCGGCCCAGGCGGTGCGCCTCAGGGCGGCGGCGGAAACCGCTAAGCTGCTTGATTGTGTGTTACAGCAAAACAAATGAGAGGCCCGGCGCTTGCCGGGCTTTTCTCATCTTTGTTGTGACGTAGACATAACATGCTTTGGATTGTATTTAACTGTAGTGTTCGACATTGAACCTGCATGGGGGAGAACCATTGAGGCGCATCCTTACACAAATTGTTATTCTGCTGCTGCTCTCGACTACAGTTGCGCTGCGGGCGCAGAACTCGCCGCCGCATGTGATCGCTCGCGGGGTGTGGTTCCTGACCGGCGATACGAACGGCTACAGCAATACGGTAGTGATCGAGATGCGCGACTACCTGATTGTGGTGGACGCGAACTATCCGGGACGCGCGAAGGAGTTGCTGGGCATCACGAAGCAGCTATCGCCGAAGCCGGTGCGGTATGTCTTCGACACGCACGCGCACGGCGATCATGCGTACGGCAACTCGGTGTGGACGGCGGCGGGCGCGACTACGCTGGCGTTTCAGGGCGTGACGGACGAGATGAACCGATGGGAGCCGACGCGCTGGCGCAACGCGATGGCGAGCCGTGCGGATGTGAGGGCGACCGGCGAGACGGACGTGCAGCGGCCGCAGATGTCGATTACGGGCGACAAGCTGGTGCTGAATGACGGCACGCGCGAGGTGGATTTTCTGTTTCTCGGGTGGGGGCACACGCCGGGCGACGGATATGTGTGGCTGCCGGCGGAGAAGATTCTGGCGGCCGGCGACGCGGCGGTGAATGGGCCGCGCAACAAGCTGCTGGACGCGAACATCGCCAACTGGCCGAAGGCGCTGGAACGGGCGATCGCGCTGGGGCCGGTGCATGTGCTGCCGGGGCACGGCGATGCGGGCGGGATCGAGATACTACAGGGGCAGAGGCGGTTTCTGATCGATCTGTACGCGGCGGTGAAGGCGCAGGCGGACGCGGGGAAGAAGCCGGCGGAGATGCAGATCGAGCTGCCCGCGCCGGACAACGTCTGGTTTCCGACGGGGCGTGCCGATCTGCGCCAGCAGGACATCGAGACGGTGTACCTGGAGATTACATCGCACGCACCGGCAGGCTCGGTGCCGCACGAGTGGAAGTAGCGGCTCGGAGCGACGACGAGGAATCGAGGGTGGTGCGCGGCGCGATTATTATTCGCGGACGGCGTGGTGGGAGACGTACACTTTTCCAAATGGCAGCTTCGATGTACATCGTGGTGGAGGGCGAAGACCCGGGGTTCGACATCTTCGTCAACGGGCGGGCGCTGGCTCGGCATGAGGACGCGCTGGAGCGGCTTGCGCTGAAACTCGGAGTGAGGCCGCTGATTGAGTTTTTCTCGGCGGACGAGAACTCGATGGCGCTGCTGATCGAGGAGGGCGGGGGAAATCCCGATCTGATGCGAAGACTGCCTCCGCCGCAGTGGTACTTCGCGGACGATGGGCTGGCCACGGTGCTGGCGCTGGTGGCGGAGTTGCAGGACGATCCGTTGCAGCTTGGGACCGAAGGGCCGCAGGTGCTGGCCGAACTGGAGGAGTACGCGCGCGTGCTGGAGCGGACGGTGAAGGCGGGGCTGCGATGGCATCTTGCGGTGAGCTGGCGATAGGGTGCTCACTGCAAGCGACGGCGATGAATTCAGTGTGATGCGATTCGTAAAGCCACATCTCAAAAGCGAAATGCGGGGCACCTCCGCTACGGCGGAAAAGTGCGCCGCCTCCGGTCGGGATGACGGAGCTTATAGGTAGTGTGGAGTAAAACGAGCAACAGCGTAATACAGAGATTCTGGCTTCGCCAGAATGACGATCCGTAGGGCTTCGCCAGGATGACGAACCGTGGGGCTTCGCCAGAATGACGAACCGTGGGGCTTCTCCAGAATGATGAACAAAAGCAGGCAACGGCAAGGGCTGGAGTTTTGCGGGAGAACGGGACGGACGGTCGTGGTGGCGCGGAGTGTATCGGGGTCCTTCGACTGCGTGACTCACGATGAAGCTGTGAGTCACTCCGCTCAGGATGACAGCGTTGTGGTGGGGTGGAGGACATCAAGAACTATTTTTTGCTGAAGACGTCGCCCATGCGGCGGATTTGGGCGCCGACGTTGCGGAGCTTTTCTTCGAAGTGCTCGTAGCCGCGGTCGAGGTGGTAGACGCGGTCGAGGATGG
>DAIRTY010000031.1:0-3090 GCA_036803645.1 Acidobacteriaceae bacterium
GCGATGAGGATTGAGAGGGCGGGGTCGAGCCACATTGCTCCAGTGGCCAGGATGCCCGCGCCGCCCGCGATGACGGCGGCGGTGGAGAGCGTGTCGCCCAGCATGTGCAGGAAGACGGTGCGGATGTTGACGTCGCTGGAGGACTTCCAAAGGAGCGCGGCGATGGCGCCGTTCATCAGGACACCGGCGGCGGCGACGGCCATCATGATACGCGGCTGGACGGCGACCGGCGCGACGATGCGGTGGATGGCGGCGAGGGCGATCCACGCGGCGAGGACGATGAGGGTGAGCGCGTTGACGAAGGCGGCAAGGACGCCAGCGCGCTGGTAGCCGAAGGTCTTCTGGTCTGTGGCCGGACGGCGCTGGAAGTAGACGGCGACGAAGGAGAGGCCGATGGCGAGCGTGTCCGAGAGGTTGTGGCCGGCCTCGGAGATGAGGGCGAGGGAGTGGGCGCGCAGGCCAAAGTAGAACGTCGCTGCAACGTAGCAGAGGGTGGCGGCGAGCGAGATGAGGAGAACGTGCTGCATCCTGCGCGAGTTGGCCGCGATCTGGTGCATGGGGGTAGTGTAGCTCTAGCGAGTCAGCGAGTCAGCGAGTTAGCAAGAGGCAAGTTAGCGAAGAGGCAGGGCCGGGCTTGGCGATATACTGGAGATTGGCTATGAAGACGAATATTGCTGATTCCTCAATTATTTCGCTGAAAGATCATCTCGCTGCGACAGATGCGCTTTCCATGGGACACCCTCTCGATCTCGGGGAGGGACGCCGGGTGCGCTCGACGACGGTGCTGTGCGTGCGGCGGGGCGACTCGGTGGTGATGGCCGCGGATGGGCAGGTGACGCTGGGCGCGAGCGTGATGAAGCACTCGGCGAAGAAGATCCGGCGGCTGTATCAGGACAAAGTGCTGGCGGGGTTTGCGGGCTCGACGGCGGATGCGTTCTCGCTGTTTGGGCGATTCGAGACCAAGCTGGAGCAGTACGCGGGCAACCTGGGACGCAGTGCCGTGGAGCTGGCCAAGGATTGGCGGACGGACCGGATGCTGCGGCATCTGGAGGCGCTGCTGATCGTCTGCGACACGACGGCGACGTTTGTGCTGAGCGGCACGGGAGATGTGATCGAGCCGGACGATGGGATTGTGGCGATTGGGTCGGGCGGAAGCTACGCGCTGGCGAGTGCGCGCGCGCTGATGGAGAACACCGAGCTGAGCGCACGGGAGATCGCGGAGAAGAGTTTGCGGATCGCGGGGCAGATCTGCATCTATACGAACGACCAGTTGACGATTGAAGAGCTGAAGAAGCCTGCGGTTTAGAGTGGTTCTCCTGTGGGTGTAGTGGCACTGCGAAATACAGAGATTCTGGCTTCGCCAGAATGACGACGATTCGGTTCTGTAGGAATGACGAATTGATTCAGGCGTCGAGGAAGAAGATTGATGGCGATATTTTTACCGGGGACGGCGGACGACCAGGCTTTGGCGCTGGATGAGATGACTCCGCGCGAGATTGTGGCGGAGCTGGACAAATATGTGGTGGGGCAGGGCGCGGCCAAGCGCGCGGTGGCGATTGCGCTGAGGGACCGGATGCGACGGCAGAAGTTGTCGCCGGAGCTGGCCGAAGACATCATGCCCAAGAACATCATCATGATTGGGCCGACGGGCGTGGGCAAGACGGAGATTGCGCGGCGGCTGGCCAAGCTGACCAGCTCGCCGTTCCTGAAGGTGGAGGCGTCGAAGTTTACCGAGGTGGGATATGTGGGGCGCGACGTGGAGTCGATTGTGCGCGACCTGGTGGAGATCGCCATCGACATGGTGCGCGAGGAGAAGATGGAGGACGTGGAGGACAAGGCCGAGCTGAACGCCGAGGACCGGCTGCTCGATCTGCTGCTGCCTCCCGTGCCGGCGCAGGCGGTTGCGACGACGGCGAAGAGCGCGGGGCCGACCGCGGTGATGATGACTCCGACTGGGATCCGCGCGATGCAGGTGATGCAGTTGAAGCTGCCGGAGGACGCGGAGACAGTTCCCGGCACGATCGAGGGCAAGACGGGCGGCGACAAGGCTGCGCAGCAGGAGAACCAGACGAGCCACGAGCGCACGCGGGAGAAGCTGCGCCAGCAGTTCCGCGAGGGCAAGCTGGATGAGCGGATGGTGGAGATCGATGTGCGCGACCGCAATCAGCCGAGCTTCGAGTTCATGTCCACGCAGGGGCCGGAAGATATGGACATGAATATCAAGGACATGCTTCCGGGCCTGTTTGGCCAGCGCACCAAGAAGCGGAAGATGAAGGTGGTGGAGGCCTTCGAGTACCTGGTGCAGGAGGAGGAGTCGCGGCTGATCGACATGGACCAGGTGACGCGGCTGGCGGTGGAGCGGGTGGAGGACTCGGGGATCGTATTTCTGGACGAGATCGACAAGATCGCGGGGCGCGAGGCCGGGCATGGGCCGGATGTGAGCCGCGAGGGCGTGCAGCGGGACATTCTGCCGATTGTGGAAGGGACTACCGTCAACACCAAGTACGGGATGGTTTCGACCGACCACATTCTGTTCATCGCGGCGGGCGCGTTCCATGTGTCGAAGCCGAGCGACCTGATTCCGGAGTTGCAGGGACGGTTCCCCATCCGCGTGGAGCTGAAGTCGCTGACAGTGGAGGATTTTGTAAGAATTTTGACGGAGCCGAAGTCGTCGCTGGTGAAGCAGTCGACGGCGCTGCTGGAGACCGAGGGGCTGAAGCTGGAGTTTACGCCGGAGGCGCTGGCGGAGATGGCGCAGTTCGCGTTCCGGGTGAACGAGACGACGGAGAACATCGGCGCGCGGCGGCTGCACACGATCATGGAGCGGGTGCTGGACGAGATCAGCTTCCAGGCGCCGGAGCTGTTCAAGGTGCCGCGGGGCGAGGCATCGCAGGAGGGCGTGATCGCCGAGGTTGGCGCGTCTGCTCCGCTGACCGGCGAGGTGCAGAAGCCCGCGCCGCCGCTGCCGGTGATTGAGCGGAAGAAGGACGATGGGACCGTGGAGAAGGTGATCGTGGTCGATCCGGAGTATGTGCGGCAGCAGGTGGCGTCTATTGTGAAGGACCAGGATCTGAGCCGGTACATTTTGTA
>DAIRTY010000031.1:3190-13038 GCA_036803645.1 Acidobacteriaceae bacterium
AGGCTGAGGGTTTGGGCTTCCAGGTGGGGACGAAGGGTTGGTGGGCGGCGACGATGACGCGGCCATCGGGGGCGAAGTCGACCTTGACGATGGCAGGTTTTTCTCGGAAGGGTGCCTGGTTGTCGTTGCCGAAGAAGCTGCTCCACCAGGAGCCGGAGTTGTCCTGAAAGAAGCCGGTGCCGCCGCCGCTGGGGACGGACTCGTGGCGCGTGTGGTAGGGGCCGTAGATGTTGTCGGAGATGGCGAGGCAGGTGGAGTAACGGCCCTCGTATGTATCGGCGGCGCCGAGGTAGTAGCGGCCATTGGCCTTGAAGAGGACGGCGCCCTCGGTGCCGAGGTCGTTGGAGCCGCGGCCTGCGCAACGCTCGGCGTGGTGAGAAGGCGTGTGGTCCGGGTCGGTGAGCGTGATGGGGTGCCAGTCGCCGGCGAGGCCGGAGAGATCGTCTTTCAGTTGCACGATGCGGGTGGCGGAGCTGGCGGTGAAGTAGACCTTGCCGTCGGTGTCCTCGAAGAGCGTCGGGTCGATGGCGTTGATGATCGGCTGGTCCGGCGAGAAGGCGTGGACGTAGGGGCCGGTGGGCTTGCCGGTGGTGCTTTTGAGGATGGAGATTCCGGTGGGCGCGATGGAGAGGCAGATGTAGTAGTTGCCGCGCAGGAAATGGATCTCGGGTGCCCAGATGGCGCGGCAGGGCTTGTCGTGGAGGCCGCGCCAGGTCTTCTCCCACGTGCCTTCCTTGTCCATGTCCCAGACCAGGCCGAGGTAGTGCCAGGTCTTGAGATCGGGAGAGCGCCACAGCTCGACGCCGCGATTGTAGGCCCAGATATTCTCGCCGGTGGAGCCCGTGAGATAGAAGTTGCCGTCGCCGCCGTGGCAGACGATGGTGTCGCGCACCTGGACGTCGATGAGGGGCTTGATGGCGGGGAGGAGTCCATTGGTGACGACGGAGCCGGTGGAGAAGTTCTCCCAGGGCAAGGTGGGGAATGGATAGGGATGTATCCCCTGATAGGCGAGGCCACTGCTGCCGGAGCGGTATCCTCCGTGGGCGCTGGCGTCGGTGACGGGGAAGCCAGCGCCGCTAACGCCTGAGTAGGCGTAGGGACTCTTGCCGTCGGCGGGCATGGGCGTGCCTGGAGCTACACCGTTCATGCCTCCAGGCGGGACTGGCTGAGAGGGCGGAGGCGGGGTTGGGGCGGCTGCGATCTGGGCGCGCAGGGCGGAGGGGAGCAAAAGGCCACCAGCGATGAGGCTGGATTTCGCCAGCAGTGACCTGCGCGTGAGAGCTGATTGTGAGCCGCGTTGCTGCTTCATTCCGGGTTACTCCCTGATGCGTGTGCTTGAAATGAAAGACCGCGCCTGTGTTGGGCGCGGTCTCCATGATACAGAGTCAGAGGTGGAGCTTGCGAGGCTAGTGGGCGGCGATGGCGGTCTTCTCGCTGAGTTCGCTGAGGCGGTTGGCAAGGAGCTTTTCCAGGTCTTCGAGGGCCTTGGAGAAGCCTTCGATGCCCTCCTTCAACTTGTCGTGGGCCATGCGGTCGGCGGCGTGCATACGATCGAAGGTGGCCTTGTCGATGGAGAGCTTCTCGATGGACATAGTGGCGGATTTAGCGGCGTCGAGCTTCTTCGGCAGGTCGGCGGAGCTGGCTTCGAGTTCGGCGAGGAGCTTGGGGGCGATGGTGAGCAGGTCGCATCCGGCGAGTTCGGTGATCTCGCCGATGTTGCGGAAGCTCGCGCCCATGACCTGGGTCTTGTAGCCGAATTTCTTGTAGTAGTTGTAGATGGTGGTGACGGAGATGACGCCGGGATCGGTGGGGCCGGCGTAGTCCTTGCCGGTGTCCTTCTTGTACCAGTCGAGGATGCGTCCGACGAAGGGCGAGATGAGGGTGACTTTGGCCTCGGCGCTGGCGATGGCCTGGTGCAGGCCGAAGAGGAGGGTGAGGTTGCAGTGGATTCCCTCGCGCTCGAGGACCTCGGCGGCCTTGATGCCCTCCCATGTGGAGGCGATCTTGATGAGGATGCGCTCGCGGCCGATGCCGGCCTTGTCATACTGCGCGATGATCTCGCGTGCCTGCGCGATGGTCTTTTCGGTGTCGTAGGAGAGACGGGCATCGACCTCGGTGGAGACGCGGCCGGGGACGATGGCGAGGATCTTGCGGCCGAAGGCGACGGCGAGAGACTTGAAGGCGAGGGCGGCGACAGCCTGGTCGGTGGCGGCGGGGCCAGCCTCGGCGCGGGCCTGCTGGAGGACGCCGTCGACGATGGGCTGGTAGGCGGGCATCTGGGCCGCGGCCGCGATGAGCGAGGGGTTGGTGGTGGAATCCTGCGGCTTGAACTTTTCGATGGAGTTGATGTCGCCGGTGTCGGCGACGACGGTGGTCATGGTGCGAAGCTGTTCGAGAAGAGTTGACATGGATCTCCTTATGCGTTGTCTGCGCTTCAATTTTATCAAGACGGCGCGGGTTGTGCCGATGCGGGAGCGCGTTGCAGTGCGTTCAAAGCGCGCGATGCGCTGGAATGACTTTGTCTACCTTGTAGGATGCCGATTTGGCACACGCGCATTCTGAACGAGAACTACGCAAGTTGCAGCGTCGGCAACGCGGTGGACAAGACCAAGGTGACGCAGATCTTCGGCGGGTTTGGAGTTGGCACCGCGCTCAACCTGGCCGGGGCGCGGTATGTGGATGTGCAGTGCCTGGAGATTACCGAACACAATGGAAAATGTATTTTGCATGGGATGCCCGCGTATCCGAGAGGATGCGACAGGGGCGGTCCATCGATGGACGACTACGACTCAAATGGGGTCGGAATGAGCAATACTACATCGAATATTCTGCTACAGAATCTCTGGATTCACGGACATACCACTAGCGGAATTTTGGGGCCGATTGGCGGGGCAATTGCTCTCGATCGAGTCGAGGTGTCTTTCAACGCTATGGCCGGATGGAACTTCGATGATGGTCGAGACACGCCGGATGCTCCGGGATCCGCAATTCGTGCCCAGTATGTCACGATGAAAGGAAACGGATGCAACAAGGAGTACCCAATCGTGCATGAGTTCCCCGCGGCTTCCTGCTACGACCTGGAGAGCGGCGGATTTGGCGACTCTTGGAGTGGGCAGGACACAACGCTGGACTCGTTTACCTGCGACCACTGCATTCAGGCTTATAACACCAAAGATGGATTCATCGGCCCGCATACTGCAATCGCCCACTTGATCATTACCAACTCGGAATCATACGGAAATATGGAGCAGCAATGGAAGTGGGGAGCTCCGCCAGGATCGACCACGATATTCGCAAACAATCTTACAGTGGGAAATTGCAGACGCATGTCTGCGTCTCTGCCGGGAGCGCCAGAAAACTATAATCGCTATCTTACTCTGTATTGCCGGACCGCAGGCGATATATTCTCTTTTTTCAGCGCGGCCAGAAGCACCGTTCTATTCGCCAACAATACGACCGTCGGGTACTCTGCAACGATCTTCGACCTGAACTGCCAGACTAAAAACACATGCGGTTCTACAAAATATATCTTTCGTGGCAATATAATTCTTGGTTATCTCAATCCAAGGTATAACCCGACCGATGCGAATGTTCCTGGCCTGTACTGCTTAAGTGACCCATCCGATACAATAACTGCAGATCACAATATCTATTTTCATCTGCGAGGCAGCAACTATCCAATTATAGGTTTGTGTCGTGCATCGGGAAATTCGACCAAACTCTTTTGTGACGATCCATTGTTTGTGAATGAACCTCCTCGAACTCTGGAGGGGGAATCGGTACTCGACAACTTCAACTTCCATCTACGCGGCGACAGTCCCGCGATGGGCACGGAATCGCCGCAGGAGGAATCGCGACCGATGCCTATGGCGTAGCGCGCCCGAACCCGCCCTCCATCGGGGCCGTGGAGCCTGGCTCGGATGAGAGCGCAGGAAAGAAGAAATAGTTGGTTGCAGGGCGCGCTGAATCATACGGGCAGAATCTCTGATCTTCATGGGAAAAGGCGACATAGTTGAGAGAACGAAACAGTTCGAATGTCTCATTTGTACTTATCTCGACCATCCACTTTGGCTGGCAGCGGCGAATTAGATTCAATGCACCGTTGATGCAGGCAATCTCGTGTCCTTCGACATCACACTTGATAAATGCCGGAGTAAGGTCGGCGAAGAGCGTATCCAGCCTTGCGACCTTGACTGGCACATTTCCATCAGGCGATAACTTCGCTTCATACAGGTTTGCCCCTCCCGTTGAATATTGTGGAATGGTCATGCGATCCGCATCGTTGTCGCGATCCGATGCGGCAACGTTCAAGCATTCGACATTCTTCAGCTTAAGTGCCCGTACATTGCCAACCAGATAAGAGTAGGTCTCCGGCACGGGTTCAAGAGAGAACACACGTCCCGATGGGCCGACGAACTCCGCACAAAAACGCGTATACACTCCAATATTCGCTCCAACGTCGATGACGGTATCTCCCGGTTTAAGAATGCTTTGGCACGCGTACAGATCAGGTTCGGCATCGATGTCGTAGTGCTTGATACTGCTGCGATAGTGCAAGGACCGGGCGATCCTGAGAATGTTATTCGGGAGATACCTAAAAGCGAGCCGCTTCAGCGTCATGCTATTCACCATTAGAAAACAATATCGCATCCACGAATAAAATGGGCTTTTAACCTTCGTCAAGAAAAAAATTACAAATTCAACCCGGCGCAACGCAGGAGCATGGATGCGGCGGTGCGGATGTTGCCGATATCGAATGGATAGAGGGCCAGAGCCCGCAGTGAACTGGCCAGGGCAGGCCGCGGTTCTGCTGCTTGATGTAGTGGATTTTGGGGCCGAAGCGAGTGAGGAAGGGGGCGACGACTTCGGCGGTGTTGTCTGTGCTGCCATCGTCGACCAGCAGAATCTGCCAGTCGTCGAAGGTCTGCGACGCGACGCTCTGGAGCGCGATCGGCAGGGTTTTTGCAGCATTGAACGCGGGGATAATTACGCCGACCGTAGCCATTCTGCCTATCTTCCCACATTTACGGAGGGTTGTTCCTGGAAATTCGCATTTCCTGGCGCGCCATGGATCCGCCCGGCCGTATTGCTGTTCGCTTCAAGGCATCTGGCGATCTTCTATACTGACACTGGTGAAGCACTTGCCGACGGAAGAGATGGAGAGGGAAAAGAAATTGATGAGAGCACTTGTGATCGACCGGCCCGGCGAGGCGCGGGTCATTGAGATGGAACGTCCGGTTGCCAACCCAGGGGAAGCCACAATGCGGGTCCGCCGCCTCGGTTTGTGCGGGAGCGATCTGAGCACGTATCTGGGCAAGAACCCGATGGTGACTTATCCGCGGATTCCAGGCCACGAGGTCGGCGCAACGCTGGAGCATGTGCCGGCAAACGACCTCGGCCTGGTTGAGGGAATGAATGTAACGATGTCGCCGTATACGAACTGCGGCAAGTGCAGCTCCTGCCGCCAGGGGCGCTTCAATGCGTGCCGCGACAATCACACGCTGGGCGTGCAGCGCGACGGCGCGCTGATGGACTACATCTCCATGCCGGTGGCGAAGTTGTACGCGGCTCCGCTGCCCCTGGAAGAACTGGCTCTGGTAGAGCCTCTCACGGTGGGCTGCCATGCGGTTGCGCGCGGGTTGGTGACGGCGAAGGACACGGTTGCGGTGTATGGATGCGGCGGAGTCGGTCTGGGCGCGGTGGCGGCGGCGGCCTTTCGCGATGCGCGCGTTGTTGCCATCGACATCGACGACAAGAAGCTGGCGATCGCAAAGAACGCTGGCGCGCGGGACCTGATTAACTCCACGCGCGACGACGTGCATGCACGACTGCAGGAGATCACGGGCGGTCACGGGCCCGATGTGATTATCGAAGCGATTGGCAGGCCCGATACGTATCGCGCGGCCGTCGAGGAGGTCTCGTTCGCCGGGCGCGTGGTCTACATTGGATACGCCAAGGACAACGTCAGCTTCGAGACGCGGCTGTTTGTGCAGAAGGAGCTGGACATTCGCGGCTCGCGCAACGCGCTGCCCGAGGACTTCAAAGAGGTGATCCGCATGTTCGAGCAGAAACGGTTCCCCACCGCGGAGGCAATCAGCGCGACCGTGCCGCTGGACGAGGCACCGGCGATCCTGCGCGCGTGGAGCGAGAATCCGGCGGCGTATACCAAGATCATGATCACGTTCGATTAGTCCCTGCCCGGTGGCGCTTCGCTGTTGAATCCGCCGACTCAATCTTTCTGCGCGCGTCACTTGTCTCTGCGCACAAGCCGCAGGGTTGATATGCTTACGTCTGACACTAATCATGAGCCTGAAAGCAAAGATCGAAGCTGTTATCTATGCGTCGGAAGAGCCGGTGACGCTGGCGCAACTGCTGGGCCTGCTGGGCGATGAGGCGCAGGCGGAGCTGGATTGCGCGGTCTCGGCCCAGCAGACGCTCTCGCTGAACGAGACGGCGACAGAGTTGGAAGAGCCGGCGGAGGCAGACCCAACTCTGCTGGCGGACTTCGATCTGGCCAATGCCGAGCCGGTCGCGGAGACTGGTTCGCCGGCCGCGCCAGGTTCTGCCGAGGCGCCGAGCGATTTGGACGCGGGCGATGCCAGCGGCGTTCTTGCAACGGAGCCGAATCCCCAGACTGCGGAGCCGACGGATTCGGCGGCGGACTCGGCAACTGACTCCTCTGCGACCGATGCGGCTGCGGCCGATGCGGCTGCGGTCGACGCGGCGGCGGCGCGGGCGGAGCGGGCTCGTCTGACCCGGCTGCGCGCGCACTTTCGCGTGTTGCTGGATCGGTTGATCGCCGAGTACGCGGCGCCGGAATCCGATCGCGGGCTGGAGATTCGCGAGGTCGCCGGGGGCTTCCGTTTTGCCACCAAGCCGGAGTACCACGACGCGGTGCGCGGCTTCGTGAAGACACTGAAGCCACCGCTGAAGCTGACGCTGCAGTCGCTGGAGACGCTGGCCGTGGTGGCGTACAAGCAGCCGGTGACCGCGCCTGAGATCTCGGAGATTCGCGGCGTGGACTCGAGCGGCGTGCTTGGTTCGCTGCTGGCGCGCAAGCTGATTGCGACGGCGGGGCGCAAGCATGTGATCGGGCGGCCGATTCTGTACAAGACGACGCGCGAGTTTCTGCTGAAGTTCGGGCTGAAGGACGTCTCCGAGCTGCCCTCGATCGAAGAGTTCGAGAAGATGGCGGGGCAGTTGGCCGAGCAGGAGGAGATGGCGATGGGCGACGCTCTGCCAGAGACTCCCGAGACGGCGAACGATCCTTCGGCGGCCGAGGCCGAGATACAGAGCGGCGAGAGCTTGTAAGTCTCCTGCGACCCATCCGTCGCGGTGAGGGTGCGATGGGTGGGCTCGTTGCTGTGTGTACCCCCCTGGGGGCAGAAGCGTAAAGTATTCAAAACATGCCTGTTAAGCTCGCGCTAAGCGCGTGAGACGTATTAAAGGCGAAGATCTGGCTGGTTGCGTGTGCTTCGGTCATGCGGATTCTCCCTTTGTGTGCGAAAAAGTACTAAAGTCTTCAAAAAAGGCATGTTAAGTCTGGACTAAGTCTGGATTGGTCTGGACTAAGTCTGGACTTACGGGTTAAAGTCTTGATTACATGCGGTTTAATCTGTAAAATATCTGGAATCAATTACTTGCTTGTTAAATGCGAAGACCCGGCGGTTGGGCCGGGGCTGTTTGGTTTTGCTTACTGATTTAATTATACGCGCTGGCGGGAAACTAGTATGCCAACTATTTTTAAGTTTTAAGTGGTTTATATGGAGCATGTTATGGGGAATTTGGAGAGTCGAGGGCCTTGACAGGAAAAGCAGTTGTGAGTTGTGAGTGAAGAACAGGCAAAGGCAAGGGCCACGATTGTGTAGAACAATCAATAATTATTGATAAACGATAAAAAACTATTGACAAGCGGAAAAGTCTGGGTATGATCGGGGCGTGGAGAGATTCTCCAGGGAGGAGTTCCGAATGCAACCTGAAAATGAGGCGAGGCTGAAGAAGATCCGGCTGGTGAGCAGCATTCTGCGCGGAGTCTGCAAGCTTATGCTGGGGTTGATTGTGCTGGAGGGGGTTCGGATTGAACAGAAAATCCTGTTCCCGGGAAAAGGCCTGCTAAGTGGTGTCATCGGGACTTTAGGCTTCTGGTTTCCGGTGGCGCCCCTGACGGCGCGGGGACGCGTGGTGGTGGGCCTGCTGGCCGCAGTGACGTTTGCAATCGTGTTCAAGTGCGTTTACCACCTGCATCGGCTGCTGGGCAACTACGCGAGGGGTGAGGTCTTTACGCGGGATTCGGCGTGGCAACTTCGCCAGTGGGGCTGGATGTGCGTGCTCTGGGGCGTGATGAAGTTTGCGTGTCTTCTGATTGTGCGCGCGATTGTGCCGCCAACCGTTCATGTGGTATCGATTTGGGTCGACACGGTGGTGACCGGACTGGCGATTGTCGCGATCTCGTGGTTTATGGAGATGGCGGCGGAGATGCGCGAAGAGCAGGATCTGATCGTTTGAGCGAGGGTGAGCGATGCCGATTGTGGTGAATGTGGATGTGATGCTGGCTCGGCGGAAGATGCGGCTGAATACGCTGGCGGAGCTGGTGGGGATTACGGCACAGAACCTGTCTGTGCTAAAGACGGGGAAGGCGAAGGCCATCCGGTTCAGCACGCTGGAGCGGCTGTGCGAGGTGCTGGAGTGCGAGCCGGGAGATTTGCTGGCGTATGAAAAGGGTGCGGCGGAGGGTGTGAAGGCTGAGGCAAATACGGAGATTCTGGCTGCGCCAGAATGACGACTCCTCTGGTGCTGCGCCAGAATGACGACGTGGGGAGTGGGGCGGGAGATAAGGCGCGATAATGGAGTAGGGCCGGTTTGCATTGGCTACTTGAGTGGGACACGACCGCGATGAGATGATCCGCGGTCAGAGGGATGAGGCAGGGATGACGAAGGCGATTGGCAAGCAGGCACAAGAACAGAAGCAGATTCCCTTCGGGAATGACAAGCAAGGGAATGACAAACAAGAAAAGCAAGAGCAGCCGAAGGGTGAGCGGCTGCAGAAGATTCTGGCGGCGGCGGGGATTGCCAGCCGGAGGAAGGCCGAGGAGATCATCCTAGCCGGGCGGGTGCAGGTGAACGGCAAGGTGGTGATGGAGCTGGGCACGAAGCACGACGCCGCGCGCGACCACATCCGCGTGGATGGCAAGCTGCTGAAGGGGCCGGAGCAGCAGCGGTACTACATGCTGAACAAGCCGCGCGGCTATGTGACGACGCTGGACGATCCGCAGAAGCGGGCGACCGTTATGGACCTGATGATGAAGCCGAAGGCGGGGCCGCACGGCGACCGTGTGAGGCTGTATCCGGTGGGGCGGCTGGATTATCTGTCTGAGGGCCTGCTGTTGATGACCAACGACGGCGAGTTGGCGAATTCGTTGTCGAAGGCGGCGGCGGGCGTGGAGAAGACCTACCTGGTGAAGGTGAGCGGCGTTCCGGAGGCGGCGGGGCTGGAACAGATTCGGCGGGGGATCGTGATCGACCGCGGGCGGCTGGACGAGGTGAGGGCCGGGCGAAGAGACCGGATTGTGACCGCTCCGGCGCGAGTGGAGATGGTGCGCGGCGGCGACAATCCCTGGTACGAGGTGACGCTGACCGAGGGGCGCAACCGGCAGTTGCGCAAGATGTTCGAGGAGATTGGGAACCACGTGGAGAAGATCCGGCGGATTGGGTATGGCGCGCTGCGGCTGGACGTTCCGCCGGGCGAGTTCCGCGAGCTGACCCTGGGCGAGGTGATGGCGCTGGAACGGGTGGCCAAAGGAAAAAAGGTGGTGCCAAAGAAGCGCTTGCCGGAGTTTGCCCAGTTGAAG
>DAIRTY010000032.1:0-12886 GCA_036803645.1 Acidobacteriaceae bacterium
CGAGAAGGTCGTCAAGCATCTCGCTGAGTGTGTCGGCGCGGGAGCGCATGGAGTCCTCGGCGCTGTCCACGCTGCCGGCCAATGCGTCGTAGCGCGCGCGCAGGGTCATCAGCTCGTCGGCGATGTTCAGCGCCGCCAGCACCGCGACGCGCAGTGAATCGGCCGTGCCGCCGTGGGCTGCGACCGCGCGCATCTTGGCGTTCACCACAGCGGCAAGCTGCTGGATGTACTCACCATCGGAGCCGCGCAGGTTGTAGATCTGGTCGTAGATCTCGACGCTGACCGCCTCGGGCGCGGCGGCGGGATTGGGGCCGTCGGA
This sequence comes from Acidobacteriaceae bacterium, assembly GCA_036803645.1. Classification (GTDB taxonomy): domain Bacteria; phylum Acidobacteriota; class Terriglobia; order Terriglobales; family Acidobacteriaceae; genus Edaphobacter. The sequence continues at coordinate 320 of DAIRTY010000032.1, forward strand.
GGCTGGACCCGCCGTAGGTTGGCCGCCCGTGCCAGTTTCATCCTGCTTTCCGTTCCACTCCGTCACTCGCGTCTCCTCTCCCGATAATGTGCTGCTGAACTGGCGAAGCCTACAGCTTTCCAGCGGACCAACCTACAGCAACTCGTCCATCTGGTGCAGCATCCGTTCCACCCGCTGGCGGACCGCGTCGCGTTCCTGGTTGAGCGCCGCGATCTGGTTCTCGGCCGCCTCTTTCTCGCGCTGTGCAGCCTCCGCATGGCTCTGCGCGGCTTCCATCTCGCTCTGCGCGGCCTGGACCTGGCTCTGAACCGTGTCCGCCTGACTCTGGGCCGATGCAATCTGGCTCTGGGCAGCCTCAGCCTTGCTCTGGGCAGCCGCAATCTGGCTTTCGGCAGCCTCTGCCTGTGCGGCAAGCTGTTGCCGTAGCGACGCCACTTCGCCTTCGGCCACGGCGCGCGCCTCGCGCTCGCGTTTTACGATCTCCACTGCCCGCAGCACCTTCTGCTCGAGCGCCTGAAACTCATCCACACTCACACCTGTACTCATACCCGAAGTATAAAGCGGATTGAGTGTTGTTGCGGCCTCGCTGCGACTGTGCAAAACGGGTCTTCTATTCAATTGAGTTCGGCAGGAAGAATCACGCATGAGTCTGGCTAGGTTCGGATCGCTCCGCCCAGAGCGGTGAGCGCGACGATGAGCCTGGTGGACCACTCGGTCAACTCATCCTCGCAGAGGGTCCGCTGGTTGGACTGGAAGACACAGCGCAGAAGCAGCGCGTACTTTCCTGCTGACGCAGAGCCGGCCTTCGCGTCGCGGAAGATCTCAACCGGAGTAAGTCGCGTGAGTTCGGCGATGGTAAGCGCGTGGATTGCGTCGGCAATGGTCTGCCACTGGACCGCATCTGCGAAGGTGAAGGAGAAGTCGCGCTCGACGGCCTGGAAGCGCGAGATCTCGCGCGCGGTGGCGCGGCGCAGCGGCAGGCGGTAAAGCGCTTCGAGGTCTAGCTCGGCGAGGAAGACGGCCTGGCGCAGCTTGCGTGCCTCGCGCTGCGAGGCCGCCAGTTCGCCGAAGCAGGCGATGGGTGCGCCGTTGAGCAAAGCCGTTGCGCTGCGGCCCGGCTCAAGCCACGCGGGCGCGTCGGCGGAGAAGGTCAGGCGCTCGGTTGCGCTGGTACTCAGCTCGTCGAGTGATGCGGCAAAGAGCGAGAGCAGCGACTCAATGACGCCCTTCAGCTCGAAGACAGCGGCGTCCTTGGCGCGCTGCAGGCGCGTCGGCGGCAGGTCTCCGGTGAGGCCCAGAGAGAGATTGTGCGACTCGGCGACTCGCTCGGCTGTTCCGCTGAAGATCGATCCCTGCTCGAAGAGGCGCACCTCGCGCACGTCGCGGTTGAGGTTGTGGGCGAGCATCGCGAGCATTCCAGGGGCGAGCGATGGGCGCAGCAGACGCGCCTCGTCGGAGAGCGGATTCTCTAGTTTTATTACGCCGCCACTAAGAATCCCCTGCTTCAGTGTTGCGGCGGCGAATGTTCCTCCGTCGGCCTCCGACGCGAAGCTGCTGGAGATCGCCTCCGAATAGCCCAGCGCCAGCAGGCGCGTGCGAACCGCGGCCTCCGCGGCGGCGAGCGAGTGCGCGATGACGGGCAGCGCCGTGGGCAGCGTGTTGGCGAAGCGGTTGTAGCCGTAGACGCGCGCAATCTCTTCCACCAGGTCGATCTCGCGTTCGAGGTCGAGACGCCAGCTCGGCAGCTTGACGGAGAAGGCTGGCTCCACGGAGTTTGTTTGCGTCAGTTCACATCCAAGCGCGGTCAGAACCTGGCGGACGATCTCCGCGGTCAGCGCGGATTGGCCCTGCTGGTCGTCCAGAGTAGTTCCGAGGTGGCGCTGGACTTGACTCAGCGATAGCGCGATTGGCGGGCGGAGTGCCGTGCGTGCGGCGACCGATGGGACGACAACATCGACCAGACCGCCCTCGGGTGCGCCGCCGGATTCGAGTACCAGCTTGGCGACCAGAGCGTTGGCCGTGGCGCAGGCGTTGAGGTCCGCGCCGCGCTCGAAACGGTGCGATGCGTCGGTGTGCAGTCCGTGGCGGCGTGAACTGCGTCGGACGCTGGCCGGATCGAACCACGCGGCCTCAATCAGAATGTTTTTGGTCTCCGCGGTAATCATCGAGTCCCAGCCGCCCATCACTCCGGCGATGCTCAGCGCCTTCGTGTGGTCGGCGATGACGAGGTCGTCGGCCTCGAGCGTGCGCTCGGTTCCGTCGAGCAGCTTGAGCCGCTCGCCCTTGCGCGCCAGGCGGACGATGATTCCGCCGTCAATCTTGTCCAGGTCGAAGGTGTGGGTGGGATGGCCCATCCCTTGCAGCACGAAGTTCGACGCATCGACTGCATTCGAGATCGGCTTCTGTCCCAGCAGGGCGAAGAACTCCGCCACCTGGCCCGACGACGGCGCGATGGTGATATTGCGCAGGACCTGCGCGGTGAAGCGTCCGCAAAGACTCTGCGCCTCGGCGGCGATCTCGACGGAAAACGGCTTCGCGGTTGGCTGCGCGGCGGGCAGTGTGTTGTCGAGCGGCGTCAGCGGAAGGTTGTAGATCGTCGCCGCCTCGCGCGCGATGCCATAGTGGTTCATCGCATCGACGCGGTTGGTGGTGATGTCCATCTCGAAGAGATGCCCGTTCGCATTGCCGTCGGCAGAAGTGCCGAAATCCTGCACTCCTTCCACCGCGATACCGCGCAGCGTCAGGTCTTCAGCGAGTTGGCGGTCGTCCACCGTAATGCCGGGAACGTAGCTGCGCAGCCATTTAGAGAGAATATTCATGAGTCTATAAGCCTTAGTCTAATAGCTCTGCGCCGTGATCGCTCATCGATGCGGCAATCTCTTCGGCCATCTCTGCGCGCCGTGTAGGATACGCAGGATTCGCAGCCTATCGTCTTGAATGCGGTAGGCAACTAGGTAGGGAGTGCGCTGGACGACCAGTTCCCGCGTTCCTGCGATGCGTCCGGGACGTCCAATCTCTGGAAAACGCATGAGCGACAACGTCGCATTCCAGATTCGGTCGTCGACTAGAATGGCCGATTGGGGACTCTCCGCATCGATGAAGTCGTAGATGCCTTCCCGGTCAGCGACTGCTTGCGGAGACCAGATCAGCTTCACCCGGCATTCCCCACCAGCTTGAGAAGAGACGCGGCTCGTCGTCTGGCAAAGTGCGCTTCAACCTCTTCGGAGGGGATTCCGGGATGTGTGTCGTCGAGAGCTTCCTGAACCTGCGCGCGGAACCATGCATCGTGATCGGGGTCGACGGCTGCGGCCTCTGCCGGAGGAACCAGAAGCGCGACGGCGTTGTGTTCGCTGTCGATGACGACCTCAGAGCCTGCGCGGACATGAGCCAGCACAGCGGCAAAGTCTCGAACCGCTTCAGTCTCCGAGATGTGGATCACCGGCATAGAAAGATAATACCCCCGCTGGGTTGGGATGCGTGCCCGATGTTGCTCCGGTTTATATCAAAATTAGCGAAGTTATGGAAAAAATAACTTTGCTAATTTTGATATAAATGCGCCGGACTGCCTATGCGAATTGCTCGAGAAACCGCATGTCGCCGCTGTAGAAGTGGCCGATCTCGCTGATGCCGTGCTGGATCATGGCGATGCGCTCGACGCCCATGCCGAAGGCGAAGCCTGTGACCTTCGCGGGGTTGTAGGCGTCATCAGCCGGGTCGAGCTTGCGACGCTCTTCAGTGACCGAGGCGAAGACCGCCGGATCGACCATTCCGCAGCCCAGCAGTTCGATCCATCCGGAGTTTTTGCACTTGCGGCAGCCTTTGCCCGCGCAGAAGACACACGAGATCTGCACGTCGGCGCTGGGCTCGGTGAAGGGGAAGAAGCTGGGGAAGAAGCGCGTCTTCACGCCCGAGCCGAAGAGCGCCTTCATGGCGTAGTCGAGCGTTCCTTTCAGGTCGGAAAACGTGATGTTCGTGTCCACGCACAATCCTTCGACCTGGTGGAAGACGGGAGAGTGCGTGGCGTCGGCGGCGTCGTTGCGGTGTACCTTGCCGGGAACGACAATGCGGATCGGCGGGGCCTGCGCGATCATGCTGCGAATCTGCACCGGCGAAGTGTGGGTGCGCATCAGCAGGCGGTCGCGCGAGGGCTTTGCCTGTTGGTTCGCCAGAACCAGCGTGTCCTGAGTATCGCGCGCGGGGTGGTTGGGCGGGAAGTTCAGCGCCTCGAAGTTGTAGAAGTCCGTCTCCACCTGCGGCCCCAGCGCGGTCGAGTAGCCAAGATCGTGGAAGACCGAGACAATCTCCTGCATCGTCTTCAGCAGCGGATGCGGAATCCCCGGCGCGCGCACCATTCCCGGCAGCGTGATGTCGATTCCCGCCTTCGCGGATGTGACTGGCGGGGCTGCGGCGGCTGCCACCAGGGCCGCTTCGATCTGCTGCTTAAGCTGGTTGAAGCGGATACCCAGAGGCTTGCGTGCCTCGGCTGGCGCGCTCTTGAGCCACGCTTCACTGATGAGCTTCAAGCGGCCCTGCTTGCGGCCGAGCCAGCGCAGGCGGAAGACTTCTGCATCGCGCTGCGAGGAGGTTTCCGTGCGAACCTCATCGGCCAGCGTGGCGAAAGCGGCTTCGAGGGAGGGGTCGTCGTAGCTGAGGAGTTGGGGAATGGTTTCGTTCATGAATTCTTCAGGCAGAGATCGGCATTCTGGCCACGCGCGTGGTCGGTTCTGGGACTGCCTCGCCATCGCGCAGGAGACCTTCGATGTGGAACTCAATGCCGTCGCGGATGAGTTTTTCGGTGGCATCATACGTTGGCCCCGCTACACCGAGGCCGGGAAGGTCGGGCGCGTAGGCGCTCCAGCCGGTGGACGTTTTCTCGAAGATTGCGGTGTACTCTTTCATAGCTCGACTCTGTTAGTGTATCGCGGCGCTATCGCAAGAGCGCCGACAGCACGATAACGACCACGACCACTCCGAGTTGCAAACTGCGCCGGTCGGTGATGGCGTAGACGACGGGGTCCTCCTCCAGCTCGCCGCGCGAGGCCTTCAGCCACAGCCGGCTGAGCCACAGCAGAAGCACCGGAACCAGCAGCCACAGGCGTGAGTGGTGCGGATAGAGGCCCTGCGCGACCTCGCCGATATACAGCGCGAAGATCACAACCGATGCGTATCCACTGGCCGTGCCGAAGCTGCGCAACTGTTCCAGGTCGGAGACGCGGTATCCGCGGCCCTTGACGGTGATGGAGCCGGAAGCCTCGCTGCCGAAACTCATGCTCTCCAACTCCGCAAAGCGTTTTACAAACGCCAGCGAGAGGAAGAAGAAGATGCTGAAGGCCGCCAGCCACGGCGATACCATCACTCCGGCGGCCGCCGATCCCGCAAGAATGCGTATGGTGTATAGACACGCCAGCACAATCACATCCACCAGCACCATCCGCTTCAGGCGCAACGAATACGCGGTGGTCGCAATGGCATACAGCACCAGCCACTCGATGAATCTTCCCTGGCCGTTCCATGGAAACCGTGGGGACAACGCCGTCAGAACGCGCGGCAGCAGCAGCGCAAGCGCCAGGGACGCTGCAAGAAACAGGAGGACCGTGACTAGGCCCGCAATCGGCGACAGGTCTCCGGCGGCAAACGGCCGGCTGCGCTTGCGCGGGTGGTGACGGTCCGCCTCCAGATCCAGCAGATCGTTGAAGATGTAGGTTGCCGAGGCGGCCAGCCCGAAGCTGAGAAATGCGAGCAGCGAGGCGGCAACCGGCCCCGCGGCACGCACATGGGCCAGCAACAGGGGCAGGAAGATCAGCGTGTTCTTGGCCCACTGATGCAGCCGGATGGCGCGTAGCCATGCCTTCACGGGCGTTGCTTTGTCGGTAAAGGTCCGCTCCGGCTGCACTCCCGCCGAACGCAGTCCCGCGCGCAGACCGCGCCGAGGATTGGCAACCATGGCGTGGACAGAGTGCGTCAGCAGAGGCAAGTCGGTGCGCGAGTTGCCAATGTAGCTGAAGCCCGCCGGGAACCGCTGCTGGAATGCCGCAAGCTTGGTGTGGCCGGTGAGGTTGACGCTGCCATCGGAGGCGAGAACGCCGGTGAAGACTCCCAGATGCGCGGCCACGCGTTCGGCCAGCAGCGTGTCCGCGCCGGTCGCCAGATATATCTCGCGCCCGCAGGCGTGCTGCTGCCGCAGATACTCCAGCAACGGCTGATTGTAAGGCAGGTGGACGACATCGATCGCCACCACGGACGTGACGTTGCGCTTGAACGCAGCCTTTCCCTGAACAATCCACGCGGGAAAATGAAGCAGCGAGCGGGGACTCTGCCGCGCCAGAACCACCACCGAATCCAGCAGCGTGTCGCTCTTCACCAGCGTGCCATCCAGGTCCACGCACAGCGGCTCTACGCTCGCCAGCGCGGACGCGGAAGGCATTGCCTCCGCGCTGTCAGGGCTGGAGGCTATGCCTTCCGTGGAAGTGTGGCCGAATTGCAAGTGCGCGGATTCCAAAGACACGAGTCAGCCCCTTCCGTAGAACGGCCGGACCATCCACTGAAAAATAGCGGCGGCGCTCGATGAAGTAAATCGCCAGCTACCAGAACCGATAGATACTCCCCAGTAGAGCATTTTCACAGTAGGTGTAGAGAGGGGCGAAAGAAGTTTGCGTAGGTTTCTCTCAAAGAAAACTACATCGCACGAGCTTTCCGACACCACAGGTACTGTGAAAATGCTCTAACCCCTACGCTATTATCCCTTATCTATTCTTGACTCTCGGACGAATCTATTTAGTAACTCACGGGCAATCTAGCCTGGAGGCCAGCCCATGGGCCGCCCGCCAAGCAGATGCAGGTGGATGTGGTCGACGGTCTGCCCTCCGTCCGCGCCGGTGTTGAGGACGACGCGATAGCCGTCATCGAGCCCGGCGGCGCGCGCAATTTCAGCAGCCTTCATAAACAGGTGGCCCAGCAGCGACGACTGCGCAGGCTCAGCCTCTGCCAGCGACGCGATGTGCTGCCGGGGAACGATCAGCAGATGGGTCGGAGCCTGCGGGCGCAGGTCGGCGAAGCAGATACACAGCTCGTCCTCAAACACGCGCTTGGCCGGAATGCTGCCGGCAACGATCTTGCAGAAGAGACAATCGGAACTCATACAGAAACCGTAACACCGATCTACACCGATGACTCAGATCAAAAGCAGGAGAATACAAATTCTCATCGTCTTTTGAATATTGATAGATCGGCGTTTCATCCGCTTCGATCGGTGTTAAGCCTTGTTGATAGCACTCCTCACTTTGCAAAGTACTTTGGGTGCTGGCCCGCGGCCCACGGGTCGTAGGCTTCGGCAAATGCGGCACGGAAGCGGACCGGTGGATGCGTATCGAACCACCACTCGAACAACGGGTGCGGTGTTGGGTCGTCGAGCGAATCTTCGCCCAGCACCTGGAAGGCCTGCCGCCCCACCGCCTGCGGGTTGGCGACAATGCCATGCACGGCCTCCTCGCCGTACACGTCGGCGTTGTGCTCGATGGCCCGGCTGACGGCGTTCGCAAACGGGTCGGAGAGCGTCGTTAGCGCGGAGAGCACCAGCAGAAGCACGACCAGCGCGCCCCAGTCCTGCTGCGACGGGATGCCCCACGCGGCGCCGAATCGCCCAAGCAGGATGCGCACTGCGTGGTAGCCAATCCAGAACAGAGGAAGCAGCGCGACGCAGTTCAGCGCAACGCCCAGAACGATGTGGCCAAGCGCGTAGTGGCCCATCTCGTGCGCGAAGATGAAGCTGATCTCGTCGGGCGTGCAGCGGGCGATGGTGGTGTCCCAGACAACGACGCGCTTGGATGCGCCGAAGCCGGTGACGTAGGCGTTCAGCTGGGTGGACTTCGCGCTGGCCCGCATCAGGAACATGCGTTCGGGCGGGATCGAGAGGCCGCCGCGCGCAACCACCTGCTCCAGCCGCTCGACCAGCGCGGGGTTGGACTTTGCCAGCGGCTCAAACTTGTTGAACATCGGATCGAAGACGTATGGCGCGACGAACACGACACTCACCAGAATGAGCACCGCTGGAATCCAGAACCAGAACCACCAGCGCGTCGGCCACTTGCGAAGCACCAGGAAGATCAGCATCGTCGTAAGGCCGCCGAAGATCCATTCCAGCGCAAACATCTTGGCTTTGTCGCCCAGCCAACTGCTCCAACTTTGGACCGACAGGCCGTATCCCAGTGCGACCCGATGCGCATAGATGCCCAGTGGAAGATTGAGCACATGGATGACAAGCAGCAACAGAAACACGAAGCTGAAGCCCTGCACCCAGCGGTTCTTCGATAGGCCGGCCGCAACGCCGCGCATCCACGCAGCCACACCGAGGACAAGAATCAGCAGCAGTTGGGCAAACATCCACGCGGGGCCCGCGACTGCAAGCGTCCTGCGCGTTCGGCTGAGCGGCACCGCCTTCTGAAGCTGCGCGGGTGCAAGCGTGTAGGCCGTTGAGTTGTGCTCGGCGAAGTGCGCGGCCTGGGCCTCGCTGGGAGTCTCGCCGGCGAACCGGCTGATTGTGATGGCGAAGCCGGCGGCCAGCGTGGCCAGCAGGAGCAGCGAGCTGCGAATGCGCATTGGTTTACACTCCAGAGGCGTGTGCTCCAGTGTGCCGCATCGCTGCGGCCAAACGCAAAAAAAGTCCGTCCAATGTATAGGAAGCACGCCCGGACGCAAAGGTGGGCGGCCTCGAAGGCCCGGTATCGCATTCCGGTAGACTGGATATTACTGCTCACCAAGCAAAGATGAGGCCAATGACACAGCACAGAAAGAGTATTCGCAGCATCAACAGGGTTGTGATTTTGGCCATTGCGTTCGTGGCGGCGCTGTCTGTCGCAGGGGCGCTCGATGCTCAGCGCACGGCGCTGGCGGCCTCCATCGCCGCGCCTCCAGGCTCAGTTGCGGCGACGAGGCCGGTTGCCGGCGAACCGCTCCTGGTCAACGCGCTGGACGCGGAGTTGCAGCGGGCAATGTCGTCGCTGGGAACCGACGGTGCCGCCGCGCAACAGCCCAAACCCTACTTCCTCAGCTATTCGGTGGATGATGTGACGTCGGTGAGCATTGCGGCGGAGTATGGCGCGATCACCAACTCCAACCAGGGCCGTGTCCGCTCGGTGGATGTGCAGGTCCGGCTGGGCAGCCCGGCGGAAGACAACACGCACGGCGACCACCGCCCCAGCGCGCTGACCACATTGCCGCTTCCGTTGACCGACGACCGCGACGCCATCGCGCGCTCACTGTGGTACGCCACCAATCGCGGCTATGCCCGAGCGCTCGACGGCTATCTGAAGGTGAAGACCGAGCAGCAGGTGCGCGCCAAAGAGGAAGACACCTCGGCGGACTTCAGCGTGGAACAGCCGCGGACGGACCTGCTTCCCTCCCCGCCGGCGCTGGTCGTCGACCGCGCGGCGTGGGAGCAGCGCCTGCGCGAAATCTCCAGGCTCTTCGCGCAGTTTTCCGACGTATTTGCCGACCAGGTCGAGTTTCAGGCGTCGAACGAGACCGACTACTTCGTCTCCTCCGAGGGCGCGCGCGTGGCCACGCCCAGCCATGTGGCGCGACTGGTGATTATGGCGCGGACACGCGCCGCCGACGGCATGGATCTATTCCGCGTCGAGACCTTTGAGGCCGAATCCGCCGCCCGCCTGCCCGACCAGAAGACGATTGCCGACAAGGCCATCGAGATGGCGAAGAATCTGGAGGCGCTGCGCGTGGCTCCAGTGACCGAGCCGTTCAGCGGACCGGCAATTCTCAGCGGACGCGCCTCGGCCGTCTTCTTCCACGAGGTGCTGGGCCACCGCTTGGAGGGACAGCGGCAGCGCGGCGACGAGGAGGGAGAGACCTTCACCAAGATGCTCGGCAAACCCATCCTGCCCGCGTTCCTCAGCGTGGCCGACGATCCAACGCTCTCCACGTTCCAGGGAACTTCGCTCAGCGGCCACTACGACTTTGACGACGAGGGACAGGCAGCGCGCCGCGTCGACCTCATCAAGAATGGCGTGCTCGAGACGTTCCTGATGTCGCGCCAGCCCATCGCCAGCGTCGCGCAGTCGAACGGCCACGGCCGCTCCGAATCGGGCCACATGCCCACCGGCCGCCAGGGAAACCTCATCGTCACCTCGGCGAAATCTGTTCCGGAAAACGAGTTGCGCAATATACTGATCGCGGAAGCGAAAAAACAGGGCAAAGCCTACGGGCTCTACTTCGAAGACATCTCCTCCGGCTTTGCCGTCACCACGCGCCGCTCGCCGCAGGCCTTCCAGGTGATTCCGCTGGTTGTCTACCGGGTCTATGTAGATGGGCGGCCAGACGAGTTGGTGCGCGGCGTCAGTATCGTCGGCACACCGCAGGCTGCCCTCAACAGCATTATGGCCACCGGCGACAAGCAGGATATCTTCAACGGCATATGCGGCGCGGAGTCGGGCAGCATTCCGGTCAGCGCGGTTGCTCCGGCGATGCTTGTCAGCCAGATCGAGACGCAACGCCAGGCGCAGGGCTCGGCTCGTCCGCCCATTCTGCCTCCGCCGGGCGCTCCGGCAACCGAATTAAGATCGCAAAAAGGAGCAAATTGATGAATATGCTTCTTTTACGGTTACAAATCAAGCGGGTTATTCCTAAGGTTTTTGCCTCATGCTTCCTATTTGGCGCAACTTTGGTTACATATTCTGCCGTTCCGCAGAATTTAGCGAAGGATGACCCAATCCTGCGCGCCATGCAGTCCGAACTGGACCGCGAACAGGCCCAGCTAGTGCTTCCCGGAATGCAGCGGCCCTACTTCATCGAGTACCGGCTCGACGACTTCAGTACCTACGAGGCGGTGGCCAACTTCGGAGCGCTGGTGCGCGAGGTGGCGGGCCACCAGAGGATCGTGCGTGTCACGGTGCGCATCGGCAGCTACACAACGGACTCCAGCAGCAGCCGCGGTGAAGGCACCGTGGCACTGGCGCCGACGGACAACAATCCCGAAGCGATCCGCTCCTGCCTGTGGAACGCGACCGACGAGGCGTACAAGAACGCCCTGCGCGCCTACTCCACCAAACAGGCCGCGCTGAAGCAATTCGAGGCTCCGCCCACCGAGAAGGATTTTGCTCCGGCAAAGGCGGTGTCATCCATCGGCCCTCTGGTTCCGCTCGAGATCGACCGCGAGGAGTGGAAACGGCGCATCGTGGACGCCAGCGGCCTCTACGCCAGCGACCCGGAGGTCCGCGCCAATGCCGCCAATGTGCAGTATTCATCCGCCAGCCTGCGCGGTCTGGCGGTGAACCGCTATCTGGTCAACACGGAAGGGACGGTTTTGCGCCAGGGATACGGGGGTTATACCGCCAACATCAGTGTAGGCGGGCAGGCAACCGACGGCATGCAACTAGCCCGCAACAACGGCACAACTGCCGTGACCGCCAGTGAGATGGAGACGTGGCCGCAGTTCCGCCAGCGCGTCATCGACGACCTCAAAAGCCTGGAGGCGCTGCGCAATGCGCCGGTCGTCTCCGCCGAGGACTACCACGGCCCGGTGCTCTTCAGCGGCGACGCGGCCGCCGACGTGATGGACCGGCTTTTCATTCCCAACATCGAGGCCAACCGGCCCGGGATGGGAACCACCGCGCGCACCCAGGGAATCTATACTTCGAGCTTCCATGCTCGCGTGCTGCCCGATTTCCTCAACGCGACCGACGATCCGCTGATGACGAACTTTGCCGGCCACGCATTGCTCGGCGCATACACGGTGGACGACGAGGGCGTACCGGCGCAGGCGGTCGACGTTGCGGGCAACGGCAAGCTGGAAAACTACCTGATCGGACGCACGCCGGTGCGCGATTTCCCCGCGTCGAACGGGCACGGCCGCGCCGCCGTCGGGCAGGCTGCACGCTCGCTCCAGGGCGTGATGCTCTTCAAGTCGAATGAGCCGTTGAGCGCTTCCGCGATGAACGCGCGCCTGCTTGCGATGGCAAAAGAGCAGGGCCGCGATGTGTACGCCGTGGAGACGCTGGGCGGAGAACTTGCGCCACGGCTGCTCTACCTGATGCATCCCGACGGCAGCCGCCAGTTGGTGCGCGGCGCGGTCTTCAACGAGCTGGACAACCGCAGCCTGCGCTCGGAGATCGTCGCGGCAGGCGACGATGAGCACGTCTCCAACACGCTGGGCTCGGTCCCAGTCACAACCATTGCGCCAAGTCTTCTCTTCGGAGACATCGGCGTGAAGCGAGCCACCGAGGAGCAGCAGAAGCTGCCCTACTACCCGCCCCCCGCGCTCGATCCATCCGCCGCGCCAGCACACGAAAAGTGAACCTCGGTCCGCGGCCCTAAAGCATTTTCATAATTGCTATAGAGGAATAAGGTTTGTCATTCTGAGCGGATATATTTCGTTTGTCATTCTGAGCGGATATATTTCGTTTGTCATTCTGAGCGAAGCGAAGAATCCCCGCATTTTGTTCGAGGCGCGACACTCTACATCATTAATAAATCAGCCCTAATTCAGGCGGACGATATACGGCAGTGCGCCGGGGTCGGGGACGTGGATGCTCTCCGCGATCTTGCTGGCTGTTGTCTTGT
>DAIRTY010000033.1:0-12835 GCA_036803645.1 Acidobacteriaceae bacterium
GGTCTCGTCCGTGGCTTCGACGGCGGCGAAGGGCACGATTACGGTGAAGCTCGACCTGAAGCCGTACGAGACGGAGCTGCTGACGGTTCGGTAGAACTGCGACAGTTCGCTAGACGGCTGCGGATTGTGAGTCCCCCCTTGGCGCAGAAGACGCGTCAGGGAGGTATACCCGTCCCAATGATCTCGCGGAGTGCATAGAATAGGTGCGTGAATCATTCCTTCGATGTTGGCGCTGTTCCGGTTGGCCGCGGCAAGCTGTTTTTAATCGCCGGGCCTTGTGTGCTGGAGTCCGAGACTCACGCGCGGATGCTGGCCGATGCGATCCAGCGCATCGCGGCAGACCTGGGCATTCCGTATATCTTCAAGGCCAGCTACGACAAGGCGAACCGCACCAGTATACGGAGCTTTCGCGGGCCGGGACTGGTGGAGGGCGCGCGGATCCTGCGGGCGATTGCCGAGAGCAACGGGCTGCCCATCCTGACGGACGTGCATACGCCGGAGGACTGCCTGCGGCTGTCCAAGGCGCTGGGCGACGTGGAGGCGGTGCTGCAGATTCCGGCGTTCCTGTGCCGGCAGACGGACCTGCTGATTGCGGCGGCGCATACGGGCCGGGCCATTAACGTGAAGAAGGGACAGTTTGTGGCTCCGCTGGACATGCAGCATGCGGTGCTGAAGGTGCGCGATTCGGTGCTTCCGGGCAAAGCGGCGCGGGTGATGCTGACCGAGCGCGGTGCTAGCTTCGGCTACAACAACCTGGTGGTGGACATGCGCTCGCTGCCGATCCTGCGGCGGTTCGCGCCGGTTATCTTCGATGCGACGCACTCGGTGCAGACTCCTTCGGCGGCCAATGGCGTGAGCGGCGGGCAGCCGGAGTTCATCGCGGTGCTGGCGCGCGCGGCGGTGGCGGCGGGAGTGGATGGGGTCTTCCTGGAGGTACACGAGGACCCGGCGCAGGCGAAGTCGGATGGGCCGAATGCGCTGCGGCTGGACAAGCTGAAGGGGCTGCTGGAGCAACTGCTGGCGGTGCATGAGGCGGTGGCGGTGAAATAAAAGCGGCCTGCATGGGGCAGGGCGTCTGTGGTACGAACGCATTTTCCCGGTGGTGCAGACTATCCCGCTACGAACGAAATGCGGGGATTCTTCTCTGCGTTCAGAATGACAATCGCTATTTTTCCACGTACCACTATTCCCACCGACCACTGAGCTTTACTGGTTGAAGTTGTCTTCTTCGTCTTCCTGGAGGCCGTAACGGCGGAGGAGGTTGGGGAGGTTCTGGGAGAAGGCGGAGCGGGGCATGACCGTGTCGCATCCCGCCTCGACGGCCTTGGCGCGCAGCTCGTTCTGCAGGTGGGAGAGGAAGCCGACGATCGAGGTGCTCTTCTTCAGCTTAGCCTTGAGCTTGGGGATGAGGGTGAGGGGCTTTGCGCTGGCGTTGTTGAGGTCGAAGACGATGAGGCCCGGGCGGTCTGCCTCCTCGCTGTCTGTCAGCTCTGCGATGGCGTCTTTTTCGTTTTTGATGAAGGCGACCTTGACGCCGAGCTTGCGCGCGGTTTCGGTGATCTTGGCGTTGAAGAAGAGGTCTTCGATGAAGAAGTAGATCCTGGTGGGGGCGTCGTCCGGGATGGGGATGGGGCGGCCGATGGAGTAGTCGATGGGCTGGGAGTCGCTGACATAGCTGCGTGCGCCGCCACCCCTGCCCTGGTAGTTGCCCTGGGCCTCGATGGTGGAGGGCGGCGCGTCGGCGAAGTTGCCGTTGACCACGCGGTAGCTGTGATCCATGGGGCCGACGAAGCTGCGCGGGCCGCGCTGCTGCTTGCCCTTGCGCTTGAAGCTGCCGCCGTTTCCGGGCTGATGGCTGTTGGCGTCGCGGTAGCCCGCGCCATTGCCGAGACCCGGGCTGGCCTGGTTGCCCGGGTTGTCCTGGGTGCGCGGACGATCGCGGTCGCGAAACTTCTTCTTCCATCGTTTGGTGGATGGGCCTGCGCCGGACTGTTGCTGGGGTTCGCCGGGCTGGAAGTTCTGCGGCTGGCCACCGGAGGCTAGAACCTGCTCGCCTGCCTGCAGGTCACCTACAAACTGGCCGGGGGCGTTCTGGCTGGCGAATGGGGCACCCTGCTGGAGGGCGTCCGGCGACTTGTTCTTGCGCTTGCGGCGGCGGCGGCGGCTGCTCTTGGACTGTCCCATGCCGTGCTGGGGGTTGTGCGCGTCCGCCTGCGCCGAGCCGTCTTGATCCATCTGGGAGGGGCGGTTTTGATCCATCTGGCCATCCATCTGGGTATCCATCTGGGCGGGCGGTGACGGCGGACCCTGGTGCATCTGCACCTCGGGTGCATTCTGCTCTGAACTCATGTTTCCACATCCTATTGCGGGTTGGCGATTCGCGTTTGCTGCCCACGCTTCGCGGCCTGACGCCTCCCCGCGGAGACCGCGGAGATGGAAGCAGACCGGTATTACAGCGTTTGAGGAAACGGAATCAAGTTGTACTCGAACTACCTGTATCTGCATCAATCAGCCGCGAGCGGCATTATCACTGCGGATGCAAACTGCCGCTGCGCGCGCCGGAATTACCAAAGCCACCTGTTATTGCAAAGCCACCGGGATTGCCAAAGCCACCTGCACTGCCAAAGCCACCGGGTATTTTCAAAAGTTGAGGGTTGCAAAAAGCAACCTGGAATTGCCAAAAGCCACCTGAAATTGCCAAAGTGCGATCACCAACGATGGCAAATCCCTCACCCTTGCCCCAATTTGCAACTCATTTTGATCGGGCGCAACTGTTGCGTCGCTGGTGTGCATTTGTCGCGATTCAATTCCCCGGCGCATTCGATCCCGTGCATTGAATCCAGTGGAATCCGCCAGTTCCATGAAATCCGTTGGGATCCGCGAATTCCTGTGTATCTAGCCGCCATCGGAAAACCCAGTGATTACACAGCGGCAGGCACCCACAGCCGGTTCACAAGTCAAGATCAATCATACGCTCAAAGCCAAACCGTAGCAAGGGAAACATTTGCATGGGATTGGCGGGCCGCATGGCCTGCGTTACGCCTCGGGTCGAGGATCGAAGTGCCTTTCCAGGAGGGCATAGCTGGTCCGAAAGAAAAATACGGAGATTCTGGCTTCGCCAGAATGACGAATCGTGAGGGCTGCGGCAGGATGACGACTCGTGAGGGCTGCGGAAGGATGACGACTCGTGAGAGCTGCGGCAGGATGACGGCATGATCGATGGTAGTTTTCGCCGGCCCCAAAATTCGATGCTAAGTTCAGGGGGTATTAAATGTGCGGGGCCGCACCCTGGGGAGGGAGCGGCCCGAAGCACAATGGCCTGTCAAAGGCCTCCTGAAAAGTCTTCCTTGCGGAAGAAAAACCTGAAACCCGGGATTGCACCTACGGTGGGTGCATCTCTTCCCGGCCTGACTATCGATTGATAGACGAGCAATTGGAATGCCAAAGGAACTCTTGCCGACTTGGCCGAAATTCACACTGAATGCGCTCACCCGTGTGGAGTTGTTCCCCAAAAACAAGAGAGTTCATTCGACGAACTCCATATTTCGGGATGGAGGTTTGACCCATGCGCGAGACGGGCAATATAATGAATGAAGTTCTGGCAGCCCCTCTCGCTCCCGCCAAACCTCATGGACTGAAGCTGGTTAATGGAGATCAAGGCGGGTAAGCGCGGTGAGAGCCCTTCCCGGTTGGGCACTAACGGCAATCCGGTGGGTGGATGCAGGGCAACTGACCGGGAGGGTGCGTGAGAGCATCTCCGGCGGCAGATGGACCAGGAAAACTTCCAAGGAGCGTTACACCGCATGAAATCCAAGTTTGCTCTTCTCGCCGCGCTGGTCGCGGGACTTCTTCCAGTGGCCGCGATAGCACAGGCTGCGCCTGCCGAGCCTCAACCCGCCGCACCCGCCGCCAGTTCCGCCCCGGCTGCAGCGCCCGCTGCGTCTAGCGCAGCATCAGCGCAGCAAGCTCCCGTCCTGGTTCCTCCGTCGGCGTTTCCCTCGCGGGTCGCGATCGTCGCGTTCGAGCAGGCCGTCTACGCGACCAACGAGGGCCAGCGCGCGGTGGAAGATCTGCGCAAGAAGTACCAGCCGCAGAAGGAGAAGCTGGATGCCCTGGCTACAGAAGTTGACTCGATGAAGAAGCAGTTGCAGGCCGCGCCGGCCACGCTGCCGGACGCGGAACGCGCCTCGCGGCTGAAGAACATCGACACCAAAGACAAACAGTATCAACGCGACTCCGAGGACTTCCAGAACTCTTCGCAGGCCGACATCCAGGAGGCGCTGGGGAAGGTGGCTGCGAAGGTCGATGTGGTGATGAGGAAGTACGTGAGCGATAACGGCTATACGCTGCTGCTCAACGTCGGCGACCAGTCGAGCCCGGTGATGTGGGCCGCAACGCAGCCGAATTCAGATATTACGGTGGCTGTGATCGATGCGTACAACGCCGCGTCCAAGGTTGCGCCGCTGCCACCCGCAACTCCATCCGCGGCGACTCGCGCGAAGCCCGCGGCCACAACAACGCCGCGTACAACGCCTGCCGCAAAGCCCACAGCGAAATAGCCCGGCAGCACGCGATTCAGTCAAAAGGGAGGCCGTGAAGGCCTCCCTTTTGTGTTGCTGCACGAGGGAATCTGCATCTGCGTGGATTCTGCTGTGGAAAAAATGTGGATAATGCAGCGCGGGAAATTCATGAACCGGGCAAGGGACTGTAGCGGGCGGCACCGCAAGCAGTATTTACTGTAACAAGCCACATGTTTTCAGTTGATTGAAGCAGGGGCCGGAGATTTGCCGAAGCCGCCTCAGGTGCGCTACAAGTTCCGCAAATAAAAGGCGATCCACAGAGGCTGGAAGCGATGGGGATGCATCAAAGGTGAGGTTGCGGCGAAAAGAGGAAGGCTGTGCGCTACTCTTCGCCGACCTTGAGGACGGCGAGGAAGGCCTCCTGTGGGATGTCGACCTTGCCGATTCGCTTCATGCGCTTCTTGCCTTCCTTCTGCTTTTCGAGGAGCTTGCGCTTGCGGCTGATGTCTCCGCCGTAGCACTTGGCGATGACGTTCTTGCGCAGGGCGGTGACGGTCTCGCGGGCGATGACCTTGACGCCGATGGCGGCCTGGATGGCGACCTCGAACATCTGACGCGGGATGAGCTGGCGCATCTTGGAGACGAGGGCGCGGCCGCGGTCGTAGGCGAAGTCGCGGTGGACGATGATGGAGAGCGCATCGACCGGATCGCCGCCGATGAGGATGTCGAGCTTGACCATGGGCGAGATCCAGGAGCCGGAGAGAGTGTAGTCGAGCGAGGCGTATCCGCGAGAGACGGTCTTGAGGCGGTCGTAGAAATCGAGGACGATCTCGTTGAGCGGAAGTTCGTAGGTGATCATGACGCGGGTGGAGGTGACGTACTCGAGGTTCTTCTGGCGGCCGCGCTTCTCTTCGACGAGTTTAAGGATTCCGCCGACGTACTCTTCGTTGGTGAGGATGCGGGCGGTGATGACGGGCTCGGCGATGGAGACGATCTCGGTGGTGTCTGGCCAGCGCGAGGGATTGTCCACCTCGACGACCTTGCCGTCGGTGAGGGTGATCTGGTAGCGGACGCCGGGGGCGGTGATGATGAGGTCGAGATCGTACTCGCGCTCCAGGCGCTCCTGAATGATTTCGAGATGCAGCAGGCCGAGGAATCCGCAGCGGAAGCCGAAGCCGAGAGCGACGGAGGATTCGGGCTCGAAGGAGAAGCTGGCGTCGTTGAGGCGAAGCTTTTCGAGGGCGTCGCGCAGCATTCCGTGCTCGTGCGTGTCGACGGTGTAGAGGCCGGCGAAGACCATACTCTTGATGTCTTCGAATCCGGGGAGAGCGTTGGCGCAGGGTCGCGCGACCTCGGTGATGGTGTCGCCGACCTTGGTGTCGGCCACGTTTTTAATTGTTGCGACGAAGAAGCCGACCTCGCCGGCGGATAGCTCGGCGAGCGGGACGGGCTTGGGCGTCATGACGCCCATGCTCTCGACGTCGAACTGCTTGCCGTTGGACATGATCTTGATCTTCATGCCCTGACGCAGGCGTCCGTTGATGATGCGGGCGAGAACGATGACGCCGCGGTAGGGATCGAACCAGGAGTCGAAGATGAGGGCCTGCAATGGAGCTTCGGCGTCTCCGCGTGGCGGCGGGAGGCGATGCACGACGGCTTCGAGGATGTCTGCGACGCCTTCGCCGGTTTTGGCGGAGACGGCGAGCGCATCGTCGGCGGGCAGGCCGACGGCTTTTTCGATCATCTCCTTGGTGCGGTCGATGTCGGCGCTGGGCAGATCGATTTTATTGATGATGGGGATGATTTCGAGGCCGTGGTTGATGGCGAGGTAGGCATTGGCGAGGGTCTGCGCCTCGACTCCCTGCGATGCGTCGACGACGAGGAGTGCGCCCTCACACGACGCGAGCGAGCGGGAGACCTCGTAGCTGAAGTCGACGTGGCCGGGCGTGTCGATGAGGTTGAGCTGATAGGTCTCGCCGTTGTGCGCCTGGTAGATCATGCGCACGGTGTGGGCCTTGATGGTGATGCCGCGCTCGCGTTCGAGGTCCATTGCGTCAAGCACCTGGGCCTGCATCTCGCGCGCGGTCAAGCTGCCGGTGAGTTCGAGCAGCCGGTCGGAGAGCGTGGACTTTCCGTGGTCGATGTGCGCGATGATGGCGAAGTTGCGGATGTGGTTCGGGTCCATGCGGGGTGCGAAGTGCCTCAACCTTCGATGCTATCACTGCGCAGCGGACGCGCAGGACATCACGCAACTCATGCGAAGCGTGCGGCGATTGCGAATGGATGAGATGCGCAGCCGTGAATCGATGCGATGTGGTCTGTGTACCGAAGCGATCCGCAAACGTCATACAATGAGCACTGCGTTTGCAATGGGGATGCGGTTGCGATTGACCCTGTGGTTGCGGGCGAAGGAGCGGGACAAGATTCTCGATCGATACGACGAGCGGGCGCGAATGGTGAGCGGGCTACAGCGGTGGGCAGTGGCGAGTGCGTGTGTGCCACTGATGCTGCTGGCGGGCTGTCCGCAGCGGCAGGCAGGCGCACCGGGCGGGATTGCGGCAAACGCAACCGCACCGGCGATCGCTGCTCCGGCACCGGTGGCCGCGGCTGTTCCGGCGCTGACGCAGGCGCAGGCCAACGACCTGGCTGCAAAGACGCAGAAGGCGCAGCAGCTTCTGCAACAGGTTGAAGGGGCGTACAGCAGCGGCGTTGCGAACTACCACGGCGGGAGGCTGGAGGCCGCGCGCTCCGACTTCGACATGGCGGTCGATCTGATGCTGACCAGTGGGATGGATGTGAAGAACGATCCGCAGCTCTCGGACGAGTTCGACCATCTGCTGAACGCGATCAATGCGCTGGAGATGTCCGCGCTGAAGCAGGGCACGGGGTTCAGCGCGCCGATTGAAGCCGCGCCTCTGGATGCCGCCGACGAGGTGACCTTCCCGGCCAATGCGGCGCTTACGGCGAAGGTGGTGGAGGAGTTGAAGACGACGCAGTCGGACTTTCCTCTGGTGGTGAACGACTATGTGGCTGGGTTCATCAACTACTTCTCGAACTCGAAGGCCGGCCACGCCAGTCTGATGCGTTCGCTGGAACGCGCGGGCAAATACAAGGAGATGATCTCGAAGGACCTGCGCGATGAGGGTGTTCCGCAGGACCTGATCTATCTGGCGGTGGCGGAGTCGGGCTTTCAGCCGCGGGTAGTGAATGCGCAGTCCGGCGCCGGTGGCATGTGGCAGTTCATGCCGTTTCAAGGGGTGTACGGTTTGACGCGCAATGGCTACTACGATGAGCGGTTCGATCCGGAGAAATCGTCGATTGCGTATGCGAAGTACATGAAGATGCTCTACAACCAGTTTGGCGACTGGTACCTGGCGATGGCTGCGTACAACTGGGGCCCGGGCAACGTGCAACGCGCAGTGATGCGGACAGGCTATGCGGATTTCTGGGAGCTGTACCGGCGCAACGTGCTGCCGCAGGCAACGAAGAACTATGTCCCCGGCATCATCGCGGCGATCATCGTGGCGAAGAACCCGCAACAGTACGGGCTGGAGGACATGGTGCCGGATGCGCCGGTTGTCTCGGACACGGTGACGGTGGACTACGCGGTCGATCTGCGGTTGGTGGCGGACGTGACCGGCGCCTTGTTGCCGGAGATTGTTGCGCTGAACCCAAGTCTTCTGCGCATGAGCACGCCGGGCGAGATGGGATTCGACCTGCATCTTCCCGTGGGAATGCTGGAGGTCTATCGGAAGCGCATCGAAAAGATTCCCGAGAACAAGCGCAACAGTTGGCGCTTTCACGTTGTGCGCGCCGGCGAGTCGCTGGACAGCATCGCGAGCAGCCTTCATGGACGGGCCTCTGAGATTGCCGCTGCGAATGGCCTGGATGCAAACGCGCTGATCGACGCAGGAGAAGAACTGGTTGTTCCGGTGGTGAATATTGTGGCGACGCAACATCCGCTGCACTCCACATACACGACGCGCGCGGGCGATACCCTGGTCACGGTGGCGGACCGTTTCAACGTGTCGGTGGAAGACCTGCGGCGCTGGAACCATCTTTCGTCGAGCAGGATCAAGCCGCATCGCACACTTGCTGTCGCTGAGCCGGTCCGCCTGGCACCGGCAACCCATGTGCGGTCGAAGGGGGCACGCGGCCAAACCAGAAGCCATGCGGAATCCAGCACAAAGACTGGATCCAGCGCACACGGAGAAGCCAGTGCAAAGGGAAAAGTCAGCGCAAAGGGTAAAGCAAGCGCAGACGCGAAGAGTGCAGTGAGCGCTCTGAAGTCCACCGCGAAGAGATCTTCGCAGAGCGCAGAAAAGAAAAAACCTGTTGCGGCGAAGAAGCACGGTGCATCCAAATAAAAACAGAAGGCTGCTGCATTCGCTACCTCGATGAAAAGATTGCTTGCAATTGCTGGCGCACAGACGCATTCTGTTGCTAGAATCCGAGGCATGGCGCAATTGCATTTTTTGTTGCAGCGCCATTGCGGTTGAAGATGCAGTTCGGGGATGCGTTGCGAGTTCGGTAAACGGGATATTGATTTCAGCGCGAGGGTGCGACGATGAAGTTCAATGAGCATGGTGGATTCGACGGACCGGATGAGAAGATCAGGATCTATGCGGCTGCGGACTATGGGGACGACGAAGCCGGCGGGGATGAATACGAAGGCAACGACCTCTTCGACGATGACGAGGAAGAGGAAGAGATCGTGGTGACGCTGCCCATGGATGACGCCGAAGCTCTCGTTCTGTTGGAGGAGATAGCTGACGAACTGCTGGAACCTGAGCCTCATGCCGAAGAGGCAGTCATCGAAGCGGCACCGCCATCGCCGGTCGGCGGCTACACACCTGCGACCAAGATTTCGAAGGTCCCGGTGAAGAGTGAGGCAGGCGCTGTGGCCAGCGTTGTCAAGAAGGCTGCGAAGAAGTCAGCGCCCGCGAAGAAGTCAGCGCCCGCGAAGAAGGCTGTGGTGAAGAAGGCTGTGGTGAAGAAAGCGCCGGCGAAGAAGAAGGCGGTTGCGAAGAAGAAGGTGGTTGCGAAGAAGGCGCCGGCGAAGAAGAAGGTGGTTGCGAAGAAGAAGGCTGCCGCGAGGAAGGCCCCGGCCAAGAAGGTCGTGGTGAAGAAGCAGGCCTCCAAGAAGGGCGCAAAGAAGACGACATTGAAATCTGCCGCGAAGAAAGTGAGTGCTCCGCGCGGCGGTAAGGCCGCTTTGAAAAAAGTGGCCGGCAACAAGGGCACTTCAAGAAACAAAAAATCAACAACGAGAGGTACTACCTTGGCAACTAAGAAAGCAGCGAAGAAGGTTGTAAAGAAGGCTGTAAAGAAGCCAGTCGCGAAGAAGGCCGTAAAGAAGGCCGCAAAGAAGGTTGCGAAGAAGAAGTAGTCAACCGGCACGACTAACCAGGCAAGCAAAAGGGCCCGGACTCCTCTCGAGAGGTCCGGGCCTTTTTGCGTCTGCGTACAGCACCATCATCTTGGTTCTACCTTTTCATCTCCATTCAGGCCCGCGATGGCGGCGAGGACATCGTCGCTGTGGGTGTTGGGGCTGACGCCGGACCAGAACTTGACGATCCGGCCTGCGGGCGAGATGAGGTAAGTGTCGCGGTGGGCGAATTTGATGGGCCCCACGCCGGAGAGGGGCACGCCGTAAGCGTCGATGACCTTGTGGTCGGGGTCGGCGAGGAGTTTGAAGGTGAGGGAGTCTTTGGAGCAGAAGGTTTTGTGACTCTCGACGGTGTCCAGCGAGACGCCGAGGACGACGGCGTTGAGCGCATCGTACTTGGGCAGGTCGCGCTGGAAGTTGTGGGCCTCGATGGTGCAGCCCGAGGTCATGTCCTTGGGGTAGAAGTAGAGGACGACCCACTTGCCCTTGAACTGCGAGAGCGTGACCTGCGCGTCCTGCTGCGAGGGAAGGCTGAAGTCGGGCGCGGTTGCGCCGGGCTTCAGCGGGTCGGCGGCTCGGGCCTTCAGGGTGAAGCTGCAGCCGGCAACGATAGCGATGAGAACTGCGAGCCAAACACTGGTACGAAGCATTGTCTTCTCCGTGAGGTTGATTGAGATGCTACGCGGGGTCCACGCGCGCTTTGCTTACGGAGATTGGATGCGGCGGAGATGCAGTGCGATAAGGTTTCTTACTCTGCGGCGATTGCAATGCCTGCACGGTCGGCGGCGGCGACGATTGCGGCAGAGTCGAAGAGCAGGGTGCGGTTGGCCTCGATGGCGAGGCAGGTGGCTCCGGCGCGGGTCATGGTTTGGATGGTGGCGAGGCCGATGACGGGGACGTCGAAGCGCATGTCCTGCTCGGGCTTGGCGACCTTGACGACGGTGAGCGTGCGGTTGAGCGTCGATGCGGAGTCGTCCAGGCGGCGCATGAGCGAGCCTGCGCGTTCGATGGTGGCGTCGGTGCCCTCCATGGCTTCGACGGCGACGCAGGCCTGGGCTGCGATGACGACGGTCTGGCCGAGGTCGCAGGCGGCGAGGCCGCGAGCGATGGTGCGTCCATAGGCGATGTCCTTGCGCTCGTCTTCGCTGGGGGCGCGCTGGGTGAGGACGCCGGGCTTGGCAAGCAGCGGTTCGAGGTACTGGGTGGAGGAGACGAGCTCGATGCCCTCGTCGGCGAGGACCTTGGCCACCGCGCCGAGGAGCATGTCGGTGCTGCGTGTACGCAGGTTGAGCAGGAGCTTGGCGAGCCGCCAGTCGGGACGGATGCTGGAGAAGATCTGCGTGTGCTTGACCTGGCCGGCCATGACGGCGCGGGTGACGCCTGCGGCGCGGAAGGTGTCGATGAGGCGGGAGAGCTCGCCGAGCGAGAGCCAGTGGACGCGGATGGCGGGGTCGGCGGCGGCGCGCGCGTCGATCTCGGGATCGGTCTCTTCCTTGATGGCAGCGACGACGACAGAGAGGCCCTCGGCGCGCGCGGCGTCGAGCAGCACGAACGGGAAGCGGCCGTTCCCGGCGATGAGGCCGAGCTTGGAATCGTTCGCGTTCATCCGGATGCCTGCTCCTCTACCTCAATGGTAAGAATCGCACAAACAATGCAATTATGAGCGCACCGTCATGCAGAGGGAAGTTCTGCATGGCGTGTGGGTTTCCTGACTACTTGCTGTTGAAGGCGTCGGACTGTTGGTTGAGGGCTTCGGGGGAGACGGTGCCGCTGATGAGGAGGATGCGATAGCGGAAGGTCGCGGAGTTGCCCGGGCCCAAGGTGAAGTCCCGGGCTGGAGTCTTTGGGTCGAAGCCGTGCGCTCCGAGGGGGTTGACGGCAAAGAGGCCATAGTCGCGGGCGTGCCAGTAGGTTGGGAAGTTGGGGTTACCGGAGTGGTCGAGGACGGCGATGGTCTCAGCTTTTCCGTCGGCTGTGGTGCCGGAGAGCTCGCACCACTTAGCGCGCGTGCCCCATGCGGCGTCGCCGACCTTGCCTTCGCTTGTGCGGTAGACACCGGTGGCGCCGGCGGTGGGAGCTGCGACGGGGGTTGCGATGCCGTTGGCGTCGCGGAGAACCTCGGGCTTTGCGGTGGCAGATTCGAGGAAGTGGGCGACGCGAATGCCGAGCAGGCCGTCCTTGTCGTCGTGGAAGACGGAGGTTTGCAGGGCCTTTAGGGTGACGGTCATGTCGATGGCGCGGGCGGGCTTGCCGTCGATAGTGAGCTTGGAGAAGACGTAGCGCGTGGTCTGGTGGAGGATGGGCGGCTGCCGGTTGCTTCCGATCGAGGGGACGTCGGACGCGGGGTACCAGGTGGATTCGGTGACGAGTTCGCCGGAGGTGACGCCGCTCTTGGAAGAGACGATGCGGTCGTGGTCGATGGAACCGTATTTGGCGCGCGCCTCGGGCTTGATGGCGTCGGAATTGTTCCAATAGTCGATGTTGTTGACGTTGGAGTAGTTGAACCAAAGGCCGGTGTGGTGGGGATGGTCTGTGCGTTCGCCGGGCAGGGGCGGATTGCCGCGGGTAAGGGTGACGCCGTCGGGAGAGATAAGCGGGTAAAGGATGGGCTTCCGCTGGTTATTGCCCCAGAGGTACGAGGTGAAGGGCTGGCCGTCGATGGTGATGTCGACGCGATGGGCTGACTCGTTGACGGTGACGGCGACGCCGTTGGCGGGCTTCTGTGCGCGGGTTGATGTGGGGAGCATGAGGACTACTCCGAGGAGAACGAGCAACAGCAAAAGCCAATACGGAGATTCTGAGCTTCGCTCAGAATGACGACGAAATTGGCGCTCAGAATGACAACGATTGCTGTGGTTATGCGTGGTCATATGGTTTGCCTCCGACCATTCCCTGCTGGGTCTTGTCGTCGAAGGTGACCTTCTGG
>DAIRTY010000034.1:0-8021 GCA_036803645.1 Acidobacteriaceae bacterium
CCCAGGCGCGCCTGTCCCCGTGGGGTAGGTGCGCGTCGGATGCATCGGCCGCCGCGCGCCCGGAGCCATCGTCGAAGGTGAATGTGAGCCGGGAGCGCCTGCGGCCCCTGGGCGTGGCCGCTCGAAGATGGGACGCCCGCGCTGGATGCCGTGCGCAGCGCCTGCCGGAGCCTTATAGATCGGTCGAGGCCCAGTCTGAGGCATCACCACGCGCCGAGCTGGAGGTTCGGCAACAGCCGCGGCAACCTCCGCCTCAACGGTCTCCTCAACGGTCGCCTGATCCGCGCCGTCTGTCTTGTGTTCCGCCGCCCTCGACGAAGCAGCGGGCAACTCCGCCGAAACCTCTGCGCCGGCAGCAACCGAAGCCGCGGGTGCGGCTGGTTTCGCCGCAGCAGCGACAGCAACTGGTACAGCGGCAGCCTTCACACGCTTGACAGTCGCGGGCGCCGCTGCAACTTCCACCGGAGTCGCCACCGCTGGCGGACGGTCCGCCGCAGCGTGTACATGGGTCTTAGCTGCGGCCGGCTGGGAGGTTGCCGCCGGCTGCGCCGGTGTTGCATGGGTAGAGGGCGGGGGAGCAACCACCACGGGCGGACGCGCGATCACCGGCCCCACGGGAGGCTTGCTCGCAATCGCCGGCGGCGGTGCCGCGGGTGTCACAATCTGGGCGTGCTGTCTCGGCAAGGGTACAATCCGCCGTGGCGCAGGAGCCGCCGGGGCACTCGCCTGCGAGACCGGCTTGGCGGCCGGTGCAGTCTTGATGGCCGCAGCCTCTGGTGGAGCGGGCGCGGGACGACGCCGCAGTAGCGGGTTGCGCGCCTCTTCTTCGGCCTGCTTCCGCGCCAGAATCGCCTTTACCGCATCGCCCGGCTTCGAGATGTTCGCCAGATTGAAGGCCGGCTTGGCCTCTACTGGCGGCTTCGTCGCCGCACTGCTGCCGCGGTGGCCACTCAGATAGTCGCGCACCTTTTCGGCCTCATCGGCCTCGATCGAACTGGAGTGCGTCTTCTTCTTGTCTGGATCCAAACCGAGTGAGACCAACGCCTCAAGAATAGGCTTGGCCTTCACTTCCAGTTCCCGTGCCAGATCGTTGATTCGAACTTTGCTCATCCGTCCCTTTTCGTTTCCCCTGCGCGCTTAGCTGTTCATATCAGCCTCATCGAAGTAGGAATCTAGTCCAACTCTATTATCCCTGAAATCGCAATCCTCGAAGCTGCCGATTGCGATCCAGGCAATTTGCCTGCATACGTGGCCAGAACCGCTAACCACGCTTGTTTCCATCCGTCTCGACACCCTCGTCGGAGACCTCTTGGCTCTCGTCGACAAGTGTGTCCACGGCATCGTTCTCCTGTTCAATCGCTTCCTCGCGTGCATCCGCCTCGCTCACTGCGTCGCTCTCCGACTCGGTTTCCTCCGCTTCCGCAATCGCCTCGGTCGACATGTCGCGAACCTCCCTGGCCTCTCCGTCCGGGTCCGCCTCCGCACCCAGAATCTCCTCTGGAATATCCTCGCCCGTCACGTCGAGACCGCCCTCCGCCGCGGCTTCAATCGCAGCCTCATCCGCAGCTTCCGCCGCGGACTCCTCCGCAGCCGCCTCGACCGTCGCCTCGACATCCGCCGGCCGCTCCTCGCCCTCTTCGTACTGCCCGAAGTAGTGCCGAACCGCAACCGAGATCTTCTCCAGCGTCTTCTCGCCGATGCCGGGTATCTCCTCCAACTGCTCCGGCGTCATGTCCGCCAGCTCTTCGACCGTCGTAATCCCGGCAGCGATCAGCTTCTCCAGAATCGCATCGCCCAGCTCCTCGATCTGCTCCACCGGAGTCGTCACGCCCCCGCCCATCTCCTGCATCTGCTGCTCGACCTCTTGCCGCTTCTCTTCCTCGCTCTTGATGTCGATCTTCCAGCCCAGCAGTTTGGCCGCCAGCCGCACGTTCTGCCCCTTCTTGCCAATCGCCAGCGACAACTGCGTATCGTCGACGATCACCTCGATCTGCTTCTCTTCCAGATTCGTAATCGACACTTTGCTCACCTTCGCCGGCTGCAACGCCTTCTCCGCGAAGGTCGTGATCTCTTCGGAAAACTCGATGATGTCGATCTTCTCCCCGCGCAACTCGCGGATGATCGACTGCACGCGCATCCCCTTCATCCCCACGCAGGCGCCCACCGGATCGACGTCCTTGTCGCGGCTCTGCACAGCGATCTTGGTCCGCTCGCCCGCCTCGCGCGCAATCGCCTTGATCGAAACCGTCCCGTCATAAATCTCCGGAACCTCGCTCTGGAACAGGTTCTGCACCAACCCCGGCGCCGCGCGGCTCACAATCACCTGCGGCCCCTTGGCAGCCCGGTCCACCCGCAGCAACACCACGCGAACCCGCTCGCCCACCGCAAACTGTTCCAGCCGGCTCTGCTCGCGCTTCGGCATCCGCGCCTCCGCCTTGCCCAGGTCGAAGATCACGTCCATCGGCTCCAGCCGCTTCACCGTCGCGTTCAGCACCTCGCCCGCGCGGTGGTTGTACTCCAGGAACACCGTGTCCCGCTCTGCCTCGCGCACCTTCTGAAAGATCACCTGCTTCGCCATCTGCGCCGCAATCCGTCCCAGTGGAGTGGTGTCCTTGTAGAAGCGCAGTTCGCCGCCCACCTCAACCTCGGGAGCCAGCGCGTGCGCCTGCTCCAGCGTCAGTTGGTTGATCTCGTCCTCCACCTGCTCCGGCCCTTCGACCACGGTCTTGAAGACGTACGCGCGAATCTCGCCCGTCTCCTTGTCCAGCTCCGCGCGCATGTTTTCCTGCGTCTTGTAGTATTTGCGCGTCGCCAGCGCGATCGCATCCTCTACCGCGCCCACCACAATCTCGGGCTCGATTCCCTTGTCCTTGCTCAACGTCTCGATCGACTGGTACAGAACACTCGCCATCGCTTCACTCACCTTCAAATCCGTCTTCAACTCACAACACTTATTACATTCTTGCTGTCATCCTGAGCGGAGCCTCTCGCAGTCTCATGAGCGGCGCAGTCGAAGGATCCCGATGCACTCTCGGTCTCCACCACCGCCTGCCCCTTTTCAACCACAAATCCCGCTTCTAAATCTCAACCACTAAACTTGCCTTCTCCACGTTGCTCAGCGGAATCTCGATCGTCTCGGCAACCGCTGCCTTCTTCGCCTTCCCCTTCTGCTTCACAGCAGCCAGGTCGATCTTCAACACACCGTCCGCAAACCCTGTCAACCGCCCCGTCCACTCGCGGCAGCTATTCACCGGAGTAAACGTCTTCACCTTGATCAAGCTCCCGGCAAACCGCGCAAACTCCTGCGCCCGCGAGAGCCTCCGTTCCAGTCCCGGCGACGAAACCTCAAGCGTGTACTCCGCTCCCGGAACCACATCCTCTATATCCAGCAGTGTGCCAAAGTCCGTGGCAAAAGCCGCGCAATCCTCATGCGTCACGCCGCTCAGCAGCTCCACCGGAACGCCCTTCGGTAGATCTTCAACTTCTCCAGCCTCGGCGCGCGCCTTCAACCTCGCACGCTCCGCCGCATCCTTCTCCACAAAAACCCGCAGCGCCCGGCTCTTCCCGCCGCCACCAAACTCCACATCCACAACCTCCAGATGGTGTGATGCGGCAACCCGCTCCGCCAGCCGCCGAATCTCATCCATCTGCAATGCCATAACGCCTTTTCAGCCCGTTCTTTCAGTAGGATGCCGTCGACAACAGCCAAAC
Organism: Acidobacteriaceae bacterium; assembly: GCA_036803645.1. GTDB lineage: Bacteria > Acidobacteriota > Terriglobia > Terriglobales > Acidobacteriaceae > Edaphobacter. The sequence continues at coordinate 3,712 of DAIRTY010000034.1, forward strand.
CGTCTTTGGAGCAACAAAAAGTGGGCTTTCGCCCACTCATCTCTTCCGCCATTTTACCGGGATCCCCAACCAGATTGCAGGTTGGGCCGGTTTGCCGGTGCGCACACGGCCACTAACCGAACAGCGGAACAAACTTGTTCGCTCTTCCAAGATACGCCTTCAACCAGGGAAATTCAATCCCAGCTACATGGAAATCCTTCAAGTCTCCCCTCTAAAGGTATAAACTCGACCCAGAATGGCGACCGCGCCCCTCCAATTCGATGCCAGCGTCACCGAGGAGAAGATTCTTGCCGCCGTTCAGCGCATCGTCGCGGTAGCCAACCCCATCCGCATCATCGCCTTCGGCTCCCGCGCCCGCGGCGACTTCCGCCCCAACAGCGACCTGGACCTTGCTGTCATCGTCGACCACCTCGCCCCCGGAGCCAAGCCCCCTGTCACCCGCGGCACACTGGATCAAGTCGTCATGTCCGTCGATCTGCTCGTCTTTGGGCGTGAACGCCATGAGCGGATGCGTCGTTGCATGGGAAGCGTCAACGAAGAGATCGACCGGGATGGTCTGGTGTTATATAACCGTGAGAATGGACAACGCACAGATCGAAGAGCTATCGCGCGCCTCGTCGGATGATGAAATCGTCCTGTTGCTTCCCGTGCCGGACCGAATCTTCGGCTTCCACGCGCAACAGGCCATCGAAAAGCAACTGAAGATGCTGATCCTCGGCAATCGCAAGCGACACGAGTTCACCCACGATCTCCTCGCACTCTGCGTCGCAGTTGAAGACCTCGGGGAGATACTGCCAGCCGTTCCCTTTCCCATCGCCGACCTGACCGACTTCGCCGCCGGATTCCGCTATACCTCGCCCCGCGAGCTGAGCCCCACCGAGCGCGACCAGATCCGCGAGACTGTTCGCATCCTCCGCGAACACGTCCACGCCCGCCTCCTGATTCTGATTTCCTGAATCACCTCAAGCGCAGCTCCACTCCGCGGCCCGCTTTGCCCCAACCGCTCCGCCAGCCTACAATCAAACAAACCCGGCACAGAAATCCAGCCCACGCAGTCGCGAGTTGGCCCACGCAGCCGCCAGCCAGAACGGAAGATATGATCCCCTCCCCGATCCCCGAAGCCCTCACCTTCGACGATGTCCTCCTCGTCCCCGCCTACAGCGATGTCGTACCCAATCAGGTCAGCACCCAGACCCAGCTCACCCGCAACATCACTCTCAACACCCCGCTCATCTCGGCCGCCATGGACACCGTCACCGAGTCGCGTCTGGCCATCGCCATGGCCCAGCAGGGAGGCATCGGCGTCGTCCACCGCAACCTCACCATCCCGCAGCAGGCCGGCGAGATCGACAAGGTCAAGCGCTCCGAGTCCGGCATGATCGTCGATCCCGTCACCATCTCGCCCGAGCAGCCCATCTCCGACGCGCTCGAGTTGATGCGCCGCTTCAAGATCTCCGGCGTCCCGGTCACGCGCAAGGGCCGCCTGGTCGGCATCCTCACCAACCGCGACCTGCGTTTCGTCTCCCGCACAGACATCCCCATCGACGACGTGATGACCAAGACCGACCTCGTCACCGTCCCCGTCGGCACCACGCTGGAGGAGGCCGAGCTCATCCTGCACAAGCACCGCATCGAGAAGCTCCTCGTCGTCAACGAAGATTACGAGCTCAAGGGCCTCATCACCGTCAAGGACATCCAGAAGAAGCTGAAGTATCCCAACTCATCGAAGGACAGCAAGGGCCGCCTGCGCGTCGCCGGGGCCATCGGAGCCACCGGAGACTTCCTGGAGCGCGCCGCCGCCCTCATCGAGATGCGCGTCGACGCGCTGGCCATCGACAGCGCCCACGGCCACTCCTCGCGGGTGCTGGCTGCCGTCGCCGCGGTCAAAAAACAATTCCCAGACACCGACCTGATGGCCGGTAACGTCGCCACCTACGACGGCGCAATGGCCCTGATCGACGCCGGCGCGGACGCCGTCAAGGTCGGCATCGGCCCCGGCTCCATCTGCACCACCCGCATGGTCACCGGCGCCGGAATGCCGCAGATCACCGCCATCACCGAGGCCTCCCGCGCCGCCAACAAGCACGGCATCCCCATCATCGCCGACGGTGGCATCAAGTACTCCGGCGATGTCACCAAGGCCATCGCCGCCGGAGCCAACGTCGTCATGATCGGCTCGCTGTTTGCCGGTGTCGACGAGTCGCCCGGAGAGACCATCCTCTACCAGGGCCGCAGCTTCAAGGCCTACCGCGGCATGGGATCGCTCTCCGCCATGGCCCAGGGCTCCGGTGAACGCTACTTCCAAAGCGCGGAAGACATGACCGAAGCCGCCAGCACCGAACGCGAAAACCTCACCGCACGCGAGACTACCGGAGGCAACCGCCTCGCCAAGTTCGTCCCCGAGGGCATCGAAGGCCGCGTGCCTCACCGCGGCCCGTTGGAGGCCATGGTCTATCAGCTCGTCGGCGGACTCCGCTCCGGCATGGGCTACCTCGGCTGCAGCACCATCCCGGAGCTACACGCCAACGCCCACTTCATCCGCATCTCCAACGCCGGCCTCCGAGAGAGCCACGTCCACGACGTCATCATCACCCGCGAAGCCCCCAACTACCACGCAGAGTAGAACGGATTGTCGCGATAAAACATTTCTCCTGGGAGATCTCCACCGAAGACAAACTGCTTGTACCGTTTTTCTTCGAGACAAACGGATTTTGTGGAACTTTTCCGCAGTATAGGAACAGGAGAAATGCTCTGTATGCGTCCAGTTTTCTTCTATAAGCCATCGCTGTCGCCGTCCTCCCATAAAGGCTGGCGCTGGTGGTTTAGCGTGTGGGCTCCTGTCGCCATCATGATCGCAATCATCTGCGTCGAGTCCACGGATACCTTCTCGTCACAGAACACCGGCAGTTGGCTGCGCCCCATCCTCCAGCGCTGGTTTGGCCCCATCCAGGAAAGCTCCTGGGATCTCTACCACCACACACTGCGCAAGACCGGCCACTTTGCCGGCTACGGTTTGGTTGCCTTCACCTTCCTCCGCGCATGGCTGCACACCCTCGACCGCCGCGTGCCAAGCTCCCTGCTCTCATGGCGTCTCAACTCCACTCTGCTCGCCATCGTCTCGACCGCCTTCATCGCCAGTTGCGACGAGTTCCACCAGAGCTTCATCCCCAGCCGCACCGGCTCCCCCATCGACGTCCTGCTCGACACCGCGGGCGCCAGCGCGCTCTGCTTCCTGGTCTGGCTCCTCTGCTGGAGTTGGCGGCGTTCCCGCGCGGAACTCATTGCCGCTTGAACTGCGGCTCCAGCACCATCGCGTCGAAGCGGTGCCGCAGCGTAAAGCCAAACCGCTCGTACAGCCTCACCGCCTCCTCATTGCCCTCGGTCACGGTCAGCGTGATGGCCTCAAAGCCCGCGTCCCGCAGGCTCTTCGCGCTCCGCTCCAGCAGCCCGCGGCCTAGCCCGCGGCCGCGATACGCCTGCGCAACGCACAACTGCGTGATGTGCGCGACCTTCGCTCCTACCCGCGAGCAAAGCACCATGCCCACCAGCGCGCCGCTTCGCCGCTCCCGCAGCATCCAGGAGAAGTTCGCCTCAAAAATGCCACATCCGGGAAAGCGCACGATGTTGTGCAGAAACCGCAGTGACCCGTGCAGTGAGCGGTACTGGTCGTTGATCTGCGCGTCGGAGTGGCCCACATAGCAGGCATGGATCAGCTCGGCCGCGGCCTGATAGTCGGTTGGCGTCCACTGCGCCAGCGCCAGCTCTGGCCCAACGCCAGGCAGACCAGCCGCCGCTGCTGCCGCGGGCAGATGGGCCCTCTGCCCGCCAAGATCACACTCCAGAAATAGGCGCGGGTACACCGTAAACTCCGGCCTGGGAAAAAGGTCGGCAAACTCGCCCGCCTCGTAGAGCAGCAGTTGCGACTCCACGCGATCGACTCCTGGCGTGTGCCGCAGCATCTCCAGCATCGGCACCAGCAGGGCCCGCGTTGCGTCGGCGTCGCTCATCGTCCTGTGGCCTGTGGCGAAGGCGTCGCCGATCACTGCCTTAATTCCCTCGAAGACACAGAACGTGTAGCCGCACACACGGCCCCGGTCGAGCGCCACAAAGCCGGTCAGAATGCGAGACTCCAGATACTGCAACAGCAGCTCGGTCGAGCTTCGGTAGTCCCAGCGCAGACGATCGCGCCACATCTCCGCCTCGCGCTCCAGCAATGGCCGCAGTTGGCGCGCGGAGAAGTGCCGCAGGTCGAGAACTTCGATCTCGGATGCAACCGGCACGCTAGCCATGGCCCTTCCCCTGCACCTGCG
>DAIRTY010000034.1:8121-12784 GCA_036803645.1 Acidobacteriaceae bacterium
CACAGGAAAATAACTTCGCAGGCTTACGGCTTCGCATAAACCTTGTACACCTGCAAACCCCGCGCCGGGTACTCGATGATCTGCTGATAGACGCGCCCGGCCAGCAGAGGCGCCAGCGCGGGCGTGTCTTTGGCCGGAACCACCAGCAGATGCTCGCCCGCGGGAACGCCGTCCACGCCGTACTCGACGGGCTGCTCGTTGCGATAGAAGGCGAGTCCGTAGACAATGTCGCGCTTCACGCCCTCCACCGCCACCACCCGCACCTCCGGCGCTTTCTGCTGCATCTCGCGCGCCAGCGGTCGCGCCGAATAGTTCAGATCCAGGTCATGGCCATGGAAGCCGAGCAGAAACACCAGCGCCCCCAGCACTGGAATCAGCGTCGCGTTGCGCACCTGCGCAATGCCTCCTAGGCGGATTGTCTTGACTACAGCGATGAACACAAGCAGGGCCGCCGCGCTCGCGACCACAAGCCATCGCGCCGGCGGCACCAGCGTGTCGTACACCATGTGTTGCGGCGCCAGCACAATCACGAACGCCACCAGAGCGCAGGCCGCCGCATGGGACCACAGCAGCCACCGCGGTAGCCCCACCCTCCGAATGCGGTTCAGATAGTCGCCCGTCAGAATCGTCAGCGGAGGAATCGACGGCAGAATGTATCCCGGCAGCTTCGACTTCGAGCAGGTGAAAAACACTATGGGAAACAGCGCCCACAGCACAAGAAACTCAGGAAACGCATCGCCCGCCCGCGGCAGCCCCAGATAGCACTTCGGATTCAGCCGCACCTTCCACTCGTCAATCGACGCGCTCATCGCGGCCACCAGCGCCCGGATGGCGATCACCGTCCACGGCATCAGACCCACCAGCCCCACCGCCAGGTAATACCACACCGGCTGATGGTGCTGGTACAGGTTGGTGGCAAAGCGTTCCAGGTTGTGCTCGACGAAGAACTGCTCCACAAACGTCGGGTTCTCCCGCTGCACCGCGATGTACCACGGCAGCACCATCGCCAGATACAGAAGCACGCCGGGAATCCAGATCGTCCGCCGCAGCGCCGTCCACTCCCGCCGCAGCCCCAGAAACAACAGAATGATGCAAAGCGCCAGGAACGGCGCAATCGGCCCCTTGGCCAGCGTCGCCGCAGCGCCGAAGAAGTACAGGTCGAACAGCCAGAACTTCAACCCCGTCTCGTACCACGCGTACCACCCCAGCATTCCAATGCACAACGGCGCCGCCATCTGCATGTCGGTCGATGCCCCGCGCGCAAACCCGATGATCGCCACCGACGACGCGGTAATCAGCGCAGCATCCAGTTGTCCTCCAGGCCGGAAGCGCCGCATATGCAGAAAGATCATCGCAATCAGAAAAAACGCGCCCGAGGCCGAGGGCAGTCGTGCCGCCCAGTCCGAGACGCCGAACTCCCTGAACGAGCTCATCGCCCGCCAGTAGTAGAGCGCCGGCTTTTCCAGCCACGGATGCCCGTACAGGATCGGCGTCACCGTGCCGCCGTCCAGGCAACGCAGCGAGTTCTTGATGTCGGTCAACCGCAGGCTGCGCGGCACCATACTGGCGTGCAGCTCCCTGCAGGTCTCGTTGTGCGCCTCCAGCATCTCCCGCGCAATCTGCGCGTAGCGCGGCTCATCGGCGCCCATCAGTCCGATCTGATCGCCGCCCAGAATCGGCACCAACCCATAGAACAGCAGGAAGGCCGTCGCCAGCAGCAGCACGACGATCTCCACCGGCGACTCGCCCCATACGCGCAGCGCCCAGGCGCGCAGCCACGCCACTGCCGCGTTGCGCGTTCCTGCACCGGTCACAACGGGTTGTGCGGTTTCAGTCAATGAAGTACCATCGCCAGCGAAGCCTGCATGGGCCATGCAAGCATGGGCCAAACAAGGCTACCAGACTCATCCCTCGCCCGGCACGGCCGCCTTCGCAGCCTTTTCCTCTCGCCTCTTGTCGCGCTTGCGCAGCCGTCCCAGCAACTCGTCCATGCGTCCGGTCAGGCGCTCCGTGCGGTCGATGGCAAACGTCAGCTCCGGCACATGGCGCACTCCCATCCGCTCCCGCAGTTGCGAGCGAATATAAGCACGCGCAGCCATCAACCCGGCCAGCGTGGAGTCCTCCTCCGCCTCGCTGCCGTGTACCGCCACAAAGACGCGCGCGCTCTTGCCGCCCGGTGCCAGCACAACTTCCGTCACATAGCCCGGCGCAATCCGCGGATCGGAGAGCTCCCCCTCCAGCATCGCCCCAATCTCTTCCGAAAACGTGCTGGCCACGCGGTTCCGGTGATACGTTCTGGCTCGTTGTTCAGGCATATGTCTTCAGCAACCATCTCATCCAACTGCCAAGCATAACAAAAGCGCGCGCCGGTTACTCCCCCAGCATCTCCACCCACGAGTCCACAATCTCCGCCCCCAGTCCATTGCACATCCGGGCGAGCGCGTCGTCAACCTCCCGCATCTGCCCGGTCAGGTATTCCGTCGAGCCGGAGATCGCCACCACTCCCAGCGTCGCCCGGTTCCACAGGCTCGCGTCGTCCAACTCCGCCACCGACACATTGAACCCGTGCCTCAGCTTGTCCTTCAGCGAGCGCACCACCTGCCGCCGGTCCTTGATCGACTGTGCGTGAGCAATCGCAACCTCCACCGTCAACTTCGCAATCGCCATCTTCGCTGCCCCACCCGAGTCGTCATTCTGGCATAGCCCACCCGAGTCGTCATTCTGGCGTAGCCAGAATCTCCGTATTTGTATTTGTATTTGCCGTTGTCTGTTCTCGCAATCTCGACCCGTTCAGAATAATCGACGTGGCGCTCGCCAGAACGAGATTCTGGAGGCAAGGGTGCGAAGATGGAAGTGTTGGCGATGGAGTCCGCATGATCTCGCAGGCGAACTGTACTGCAACAACGCCGATGGGCGCGGCGCTCCTCTCCGGACAGGGACTGCCCGGCCCCGGCGCGACCTTCCGCGCCTGGGCCCCGCGCGCCTCCGCGGTCTATCTCAACGGAGTCTTCAACGGCACGCCCCGAACCGGCCAGACCCCCGGCCTCCTGCTCGCCAAAGACGCCAACGGCTACTGGTCGGGATTCCTCCCCGATGCCGCCGACGGCGACACCTACCTCTTTTACGTCGTCGGTCCCGGTTCCAGCGGCACCAAGCGCGACCCCTACGCCCGCGAGCTGGCCAACGATCCGGCCACTCCGTTCCCGCTCTGTGCGGCGGTCGTCCGCTCGGCCAGCGCCTATCCCTGGCACGACGCCGCCTTCCGCACGCCAGACTTCGCCGACATGGTCGTCTATCAGCTCCACATCGGCACCTACGCCCCGGCCAGCCCCGGCCAGGCCTCCACCTATCTCGACGTGCTGTCCAAACTCCCCTACCTCACCGCCCTCGGCGTCAACGTCGTCCAGCCGCTCCCCATCTACGAGGAGGAGGACTCGCCCTCGCAGGGCTATCCCGGCCTCGGCTACCAGGGCGCGGACCTCTTCTCCCCAGCGCTCGACTACGCGGTCTACGATGCCTCGGCCCTCGCCGGCTATCTCACCATTATCAACCGCCTCCTCGCCGCCAGGAACCTCCCGCCCATGACGCTCGCAGACATCACCCCAGCCGTCGCGCAGCTCAAGGCCATGGTCGATCTCCTCCACGTCTACGGCATCGCGGTCTGCTTCGACGTGGTCTACAACCACGCGGGCGGATGGGCGCAGACCTACTCCGTCCCCACATCCGTCTCGCCAAGCGGCCTGCTCCATGGCGACGACGAGAGCCTCTACTTCTGGGACCGCGCCCTCACCACCAATGCAAGTGGCGCCTACGACAACAACCAGAGCCTCTACTTCTCCGATAAAGGCTTTGTCGGCGGACTTGCCTTCGCGCTGTGGAACCAGGACGTGCGGGGATTTCTGCTGAACAATGCGCGCTTTCATCTGAACGAACTGCACGCCGACGGCTTCCGCTACGACGAGATCAGCGAACTGCTGGCGATGAATGCAACCAACGGCTGGAACTTCTGCAACGAGCTGACGGCCGCCGTGCGCGCCGTCAATCCCCGCGCCTTGCAGAACGCCGAGTACTGGCCCGACGAGTACGGCGTTCCCGCGCCGCGCATTGTGGTGCGCGAGGGCGAGGGCGGCCTGCGCTTCGACGCCGTGCAGCACGACGGCCTGCGCGAGGCCATCCGCTCCGCCATCGGCCAGGCCGCGCAGGGCGCAATCGCATCCGTCGAGATGAGCGGCATCTCGCGCTCCCTATGGCCCACCAACTTCCCCCACTCCTGGCAGACCATCCCCTGCGTCGAAAACCACGACATCGTCAAGCTCGGCGAGCAGCCACGCGTTCCCGCGCTCGCCGACGGCTCCAACCCGCGCAGTTGGTACGCTCGCAGCCGCACCCGCACAGCCATGGCTCTGCTCCTCACCGCGCCCGGAATCCCGCAGCTCTTCATGGGCCAGGAGTTCCTCGAAGACAAGCCCTGGTGCCCGGACCCGCGCTCGCCTGCCCACCTCATCTGGTGGGACGGCCTCGCCCCAGCCGCCAACGGCCGCGCCACCGATCCCGCCATGGCCGACCACCTCCGCTTCACCCAGGCCGCCATCGCACTGCGCAACTCACAACCCGCCCTGCGCGGCGAGGGACTCAACGTCTTCTACACCTCGGACTCCGACCG
>DAIRTY010000035.1:0-12659 GCA_036803645.1 Acidobacteriaceae bacterium
CCTGGGGCAGGATCAGCCGCCCCTTGGGAGCCTCCTTGTCGATGGGCACCACCAGAACCGCCAGTTCGCCCGGCCCCACCAGATCGCCAACAATCGCCGGCGAATCGATAAAGTCCGCCGGGGCCAGATCCAGCAGCGCCTCGCGCAGCTCGGGCAGCCCCACCCCCGTAATCGCCGACGCCAGAACCACATGCAGCTTGTCCGCGCGCAGCCGCTCCACCAGCGCTGCATCCGGGCCACCCGCGTCCACCTTATTAAAGACAACAACGGCCGGCGTCTGCCTCGTGGCAAAATCCGCCAGCAGACCTGCTTCAAACTCCCCCCAGATTCCTGGCTCGGCGACCAGTACAGCAATCTCCGTCCGCTCCAGCGCCTGCCGCGTCTTCTCCACACGCAGCGCGCCGAGTCCGCCTGCTTCGTCGATCCCCGCCGTATCGATAAACAGCACCGGCCCCAGCGGAAGCATTTCCATCGGCTTCTCCACCGGGTCGGTCGTCGCCCCTGCCACATCCGACACAATCGACACATGCTGCCGCGTAATCGCGTTCAATAAACTCGATTTGCCCACATTGCGCCGGCCAAAAAAACCAATGTGCAATCGCAGTCCCTTGGGTGTAGCGCTCATTTTGTGGACTCCTCGGCGACTCTGCGTACCGGCGAACCCAGCCGGCAGACCGCCTCCGGCCCAATCGCCTCGTCGAACTCCGCCGCGCTCATCCAGCCCAGCTCCGTAACCACCGCGCGCAGCGTCTTGCCCTGCTCGCGCGCCAGCCGAGCCGCGTCGCCCGCGCGCTCATATCCCAGCGCTGGAACCAGCGCGGTCGCCGCCGCGGTCGAGTTCTCCACATGCGCCCGGCAGCGCTCCTCGTCGGCCTCGATCCCATCCACCGAGAGTCGCGTCAGCAGATCGTCCGCCCGCGCCAGCACCTCCAAATTCTCCAGCAGGCAATCGGCAATCAGCGGCAGAAACGCATTCAGCTCCAGGCTGCCCGCCGCGCACGCCGCCGCGATCACACTGTCGTTTCCCATCGCCAGCATCGCCGCCTGCGTTGCAGCCTCTGGGATCACCGGGTTCACCTTGCCGGGCATGATCGACGAGCCCGCCTGCCGCGCCGGCAGACGAATCTCCCCGAAGCCTGCGTCCGGCCCCGACGAGAGCAGCCGCAGGTCGCTGCAAATTTTAATCAGAGAAACCGCGTGCGCCCGCAGAATCCCCGAGACCTCCGCAAAGACATCCGCATTCTGCGTTGCCTCGACTAAATTCTCCGCGCGCGCAAATCCAATGCCGGTCAGCCCGCGCAACTGCTCCACGGCGCGGAAGATGAACTCGCGCGGCGCCCCCAGCCCAGTGCCGATCGCCGTCCCGCCCAGGTTCACCACCCGCAGCCGTTCTTCGCATTTATAGATGCGCCATCGGTCGCGGTTCACCGCCTCGGCATAGGCGCTCATCTCGCGGCCCAGCGTCGTCAGCACCGCATCCTGATACTCAGTCCGCCCCACCTTCACCACATGCGCGAAGCGCCGCTCCGCCCGCTGAAACGACTCCTGCAACGCAACAACCTTCTTCTCCAACTCATGCAGCAGCCGGATCGCCGCCAGTCTCAGCGCAGTCGGGTAGGTGTCATTTGTGGACTGGTGCAGATTGATGTCGTCCAGCGGCGAGACGCGCGCGTACTCTCCATGCGGCAGGCCCAGAACCTCCAGCGCGCGATTGGCCAGCACCTCGTTGACGTTCATGTTGGTGCTGGTCCCCGCGCCGCCCTGTAGCGCGTCCACCACGATCTCGCCCGCCAGCTCTCCCTCGCTCAGCTCGCGGCATGCCTGCTCGATAGCATCCGCCTTGGCCGCATCCCCGGCCCACTCGCCCAGCGCGCGATTGGTCTGCGCACAGGCCAGCTTCACCTCGCCAAAGGCCCGTGCCAGCGCCGGATGCACCGCGCGCCCAGCCAGCGGAAAGTTCTCCAGCGCCCGCGCCGTGTGAATGCCGTACCGCGCCTCCGCAGGCAGAGCGCGCGTACCCAGTGAATCCTCTTCGCTGCGTTCGCGCTGGCTCATCCTGTACTCTCCCGCCGGGTCTCGCTGCATCCTCTATTGTCGGTCCAGATTGCCCGATGCGCCAATCATCGCATGGTCCGCCAATCTTGCGCTGTGACCGGCGTCTCAGCTATCGCACCGCCTCTGCCTTAACATAAGAGACGACAACTCACACGGAGCACCCATGAAGACCGCCATCGAAGTCATGCACTCGCGCCGCAGCGTTCGCGCCTACACCCCGCAGTCGGTCGACCGCCAGATCATTGAAGAGATCGTCGACTGCGCGCGTCTCGCTCCCACCGCCATGAACGACCAGCCCTGGGAGTTTGTCGTCCTCACCGATAAATCCTCCCTCGCCCGCATCCCGCAGCTCCTCGGCCACGCCGAGTTCATCGCCAGCGCCGCCTTCTGTGTCCTGGTCCTCGCGCGCCCATCCACCTGCGCGGTGGAAGACTGCTCGGCCGCCACCGAGAACCTTCTCCTTGCCGCCGAAGCGTATGGCCTCGGTGCCTGCTGGGTCGCCGGCGCGCCGCAGCCCTACGCACCAGCCGTCGCCAAGGCCTTTGGCGCACCTGCAACCCACATCCTCATCACCATCGTCTCCGTTGGCCACCCCGCCGAGTCCCCCTCCATCGAAAAGCGCTCCCTCGCCGGCCTCCTCCACTGGGAGCACTTCTAAACCAACGAGATAGGGTGCCCCATCCATCGCGGCTGGTTCGCGATGGGTGGGATTCCTCGCCCCTGTGACCCATGTCACTGCGAGCCGTTATCGCCGCGTGTTATTTCTCAATACAGCGTCGCTTGCGATACAGAAGCGCGCTCGCAGCCGCGAGACAACCCCGTGACTGGCCTGCCAATCCGCAGGCGGCGCAGCACCGTCCAACCGTGCTGAGGAGCTTCGATGACAGCAGTTGCCGAACAGGCCACCTACATCAACGACCAGGCAATCTTCGATTGCCTCAGCCATACCGCACAGCCCGAGCCCGCCCGCGTCCGCGCCATCTTCGACAAGGCCCGCGAGATGCAGGGCCTCACCTTCGACGAGGTCGCCACCCTCATCGCCCTCCAGGACCCCGAGTTGACCGAAGAGCTCTTCCACACCGCCCGCGCCGTCAAGGAAGAGATCTACGGCTCCCGCGTGGTCCTCTTTGTGCCGCTCTACATCAGCAACCGCTGCGCCAACGAGTGCAGCTACTGCGCCTATCGCGCCAGCAATAAGGAGCTGAAGCGCGTCACGCTCTCGCAGGAAGAAATTGCCGCCGAGACCAAAGCCATCGAAGAATTGGGGCACAAGCGAATTCTTCTGGTCGCAGGCGAGGCCTACCCGGACCATAACAGCCTGGACTACATCTACAAGGCCATCGAGACCATCTACGCCACGCACAGCGGAAACGGCGAAATCCGCCGCGTCAACGTCAACATCGCGCCCCTCGCGGTCGAGGACTTCCGCAAGCTGAAGGCCACCGGCATCGGCACCTACCAGTGCTTCCAGGAGACCTATCACCGCGAGACCTATGCCAAGGTTCACACCCGCGGCCGCAAGTCCGACTTCGACTGGCGCGCCACGGTGATGGACCGCGCCATGGAGGCCGGTATCGACGACGTGGGCATTGGCCCGCTCCTCGGCATCTACGACTGGCGCTTCGAGGTGCTCGCCATGTTGCAGCACATCCATCATCTGGAAGAGCGCTTCGCCTGCGGCCCGCACACCATCAGCATTCCCCGTCTGGAACCCGCGTCGGGCACGGACTTCACCGCCACCACTCCGTGGAAGGTCTCCGACGCCGACTTCCTCAAGCTGGTCGCAATTCTGCGCCTCGCCGTTCCTTACACAGGAATGATTATGTCCACGCGCGAGACGGCCGAAATTCGCCACAAGTGTTTACAGCTTGGTATCTCCCAGATGTCGGCCGGAAGCCGCACCGATCCGGGCGGCTATGAGCGCTCGAAGGGCGACTTTTACAAGGCACAGTTCGCCGTCGGCGAAACACGCTCCACCGACGACATCGTCCGCGAGATCGCCCAGATGGGCTTTACTCCCTCCTTCTGCACCGCCTGCTACCGCCTCGGCCGCACCGGTACGGACTTCATGGATGTCGCCAAGCCCGGAGAGATCAAGTACCACTGCGAGCCCAACGCTCTCTCCACCTTCACCGAGTATTTGGAGGACTACGCCAGCCCCGAAACCAAGGCCGCCGGCGAGAAGCTCATTCTCACCCACATCGCCGAGATGGACGACAAGCAGCAGCGCATCGCCAAGCCCATGATCGCCGCCGTCCGCTCCGGCAAGCGCGACGTCTACGTGTAGAACCTGACGAGAAACTTCCACTTGCCGTAAACCTTTATCGAGCGTCATTCTGGCGCAGCCAGAATCTCCGTATTTCGTCGTTGCTTGTTTTCTCGCAGCGAGACAGGTTCCAATTCCACTCGGAGTCGCCGCAATGCCTCGTTTGACCCACGAAGAGATCCTCCACTGGCTGCGCGAGTCCGACCCCGCAGCGCTGGCGACTCTCTTCGCCCGCGCTGACGAGACCCGCCGCGTCCACGTCGGCGACGACATTCACCTGCGCGGCCTCATCGAGATCTCCAGCTTCTGCGTCCGCCAGTGCCACTACTGCGGCCTCCGCATGTCGCGCACCATGCCCCGCTACCGCATGACCCGCGACGAGATTCTGGCTGGCGCGCGCTCCGCAGTCGAACTCGGCTTCGGCTCGGTCGTGCTGCAATCCGGCGAAGACTTCGGCATCGAGGCCGAGTGGCTCGCCGAGGTCCTTCGCACCATAAAAAACGAGACCCCGCTCGCCATCACCCTCAGCCTCGGCGAGCGTCTGCCCGATGAGCTTCGCCTCTGGCGCGATGCTGGCGCAGACCGATACCTCCTGCGCTTCGAGACCTCCGACCCCGCGCTCTACGCCGCCATCCACCCGCAGCGTGGCGCGGCCGTCAGCGACCGCATCGGGCTGCTGCGTCAACTGCGCGAATTAGGTTACGAGATCGGCAGCGGAGTCATGGTCGGCATCCCCGGTCAGACGCATGAAATGCTCGCCCGCGACATTGAGATCTTCGAATCTCTCGACCTCGACATGGTTGGCATCGGCCCCTTCCTCGCCCACCCCGACACGCCGCTCGGCGCACCCAATGCACCCACCGCCGGCGCCGACCAGGTCCCCAGCAGCGAGTGGATGGTTCTCAAGGCCGTCGCCCTCACGCGTCTCGTCTGCCCCGAGGCGAACCTTCCCAGCACCACGGCGCTTGCCACCATCAACACCATCGACGGCCGCGAACACGGCCTCCAGAGCGGCGCCAACGTCTTCATGCCCGTCCTCACTCCCGCGCCCTACCGCCAGATGTACCAGATCTATCCCGGCAAGGCCTGCATCGACGAGGACGCCACCCAGTGCAACTCGTGCCTGCGCGCCCGCATCGAGCGCCTCGACCGCACCGTCGGCACGGGCCCCGGCGGCCGCTTCACCCGCACCGCCTCACACTCCCTCCCGACCCTCCGCAGCCAACCCCACTTCATCCCACGGAAAAATTCTCCCTCGCCTCTGGTGGTCCTGCCGTAACCACTCTACCTGCAATGCCGCGAAATTGTGTTGTGCCAGCCGGCGGTGTGCAGGCCAATTCTCAGATGGTATTGACTGTTCGAGCCGGGTTCGATCATCCCATCCAGGCTTTGCCATGCCAGCAACCGTGATGCTCGTCATGGCTGCCAGCGTCCGCCCGGTGAAACAATATCAAGGGAAGGCCGCGTGAGCACGCTCGTTAATGTCCCAACAAATACGGAGGGGGAACAGGCTGAGTGGAAGCCTGCGGCGAATCCGTGGATGATCGCGGTATCGGTGATGATCGCGACCTTCATGGTGGTGCTCGATTCCTCGGTTGCCAACGTGGCCCTGCCGCATATCGCGGGAAATCTCTCAGCTTCCACGGATGAATCGACGTGGGTCCTGACCAGCTACCTCGTCTCCAACGCAATCATGCTTCCCGCCGCCGGATGGATCACGCGGCGCATTGGACGCAAACGTCTGTTCATGATTTCGATCGTGGTGTTTACCGGGGCCTCGCTGCTATGCGGGATTGCCATCAACCTGCCGATGCTGATCCTGGCGCGGGTCCTGCAAGGCTTCGGCGGCGGCGGCATGCAGCCCCTGGCCCAGTCCATTTTGCTGGAGAGTTTTCCGCCGCGCCAGCATGGCACGGCGATGGCGGTCTACGGCGCGGGAATTGTGGTTGCCCCGGTGATCGGCCCGACTCTGGGAGGATGGATCACCGACAGCTATTCCTGGCGCTGGATCTTTTACATCAATCTTCCGGTGGGTTTGCTGGCCCTGATTATGGTCAACCTGTACATCGAAGACCCTCCCTACATCAGGCAGGCATTTCGTGGCGCAATCGACTATCTCGGCTTCGGGTTGATGGCCGTATGGCTGGGCACATTGCAGTTGCTGCTGGACAAGGGACAGGAGGCCGACTGGTTTGCCGCGACCTGGATCCGGTGGATCGCTGCTGCTTCCGTAATCGCATTTGTAGTATTTATCTTCCGCGAATTCACGGACCCCGAGCCCATTGTGCAATTGCGTGTGCTCGGCAACCGCAACTTCTGCGTGGGGACGCTGATCACTGGCATCTACGGCTTTGTGCTCTATGGAACCACGGCCCTTTTACCGTTGTTCCTGCAGACCCAGATGGGGTATCCCGCACTGGACAGCGGCCTGGCCGTCAGTCCACGCGGCATTGGCTCGCTGGTTTCCATGATTGTGGCCGGGATACTGGTCAGATATGTCGATGGACGCCTGATGGTTGCGGCCGGTTTCGCCATTCTCGGCTACTCCACCATCATGTTGAGTCATATCAACCTTGGTGTCTCCATGGTGTCGATCATCATCCCCAATATTCTCAACGGATTTTCCGGAGGCCTTATCTTTGTTCCCATGACCACCATGGCCATGGGAAGGCTGCGCAAACAGGAGATCGGCAATGCGTCCGGCATATACAACCTGATGCGAAACATTGGCGGCAGCATCGGCATCTCCAGTGTCACCACCATGCTGGTGCGCGGCTCGCAGAACCACCAGAACTTTCTGGCGGCCAACATCACAGCGGGAAATTCCGGCGTAGTTGCAATGCTTCATGGGATGCAAGCAAAATTGTCCCTGAGCGGGACGGACACATACACCGCCCATCAAAAGGCCCTGGGGGCGCTCTACCAGAACATGCAGCGGCAGGCGTCCCTGCTCGCCTATATCGATAATTTTCGATGGCTGGGGTATCTCGCGCTGCTCTGCGTACCGCTTGTCTTGTTGTTTCATGGCGCGCGAAAGCGCTCGCAGGATACTCTGAGGGGCAACAGCGGGTGAGGGGTAGCAGACGGCATGGTTTTCTAAAAGCGGGAAAGGATGGCGGCATGTTCAACGTTTTGACGATTGCAAGAGAGTATGGCAGCGGGGGCGCAGACATCGGGCGCAAGATAGCAGAGATTCTGGGATGGGAGTTCCTGGACAAGCAGATCATTGAGCGTGCCGCCGTGGCGGGGCAGGTGCGGTGCGATTGGATCGAGGCTGCCGATGAAAAGTCGCGTTCCTGGTGGAAGAACGCGCTGCAAGGCTTCGAGATGTCTTTGACAGTGCCCGTTTCGTCACTGGATTACGACAAAGTGCAACAGGCCACTGCGCGAGTGATTCATGAGGCCGCCAGAGTCGGCAACTGTGTTGTCATAGGGCGCGGTTCGCAGTGCGTATTGCGGCATAGTCCACATGTTCTTCACGCGCTGGTGTATGCACCGCTGGCGGAAAGAGTGGAACGGATGAAACTTCGTCATCCGCGCGAGCATGATCTGCGGGCCCTGTTGCAACGCATGGACTCCGGTCGCGCGCAATATACGCAACACTATTTCGGCTGCGATTGGCAGGATCGCCGGCTCTATCACCTTTGCGTCAATAGCACGCTGGGACTGGATACCTGTGCTGAACTGATCGCGAAGTCATTGCACTGACACCGTAGTACCAGGACCTCGCCCCGCATGGGTCGATGCGCTCTCATCTCTCTTCCCACTCTGCCCGTTTTGGCTCTGTTTGCCATGATGGCTGGGTCAGCTGCGCGCGCAGACTGCGGCCCGGCCTGTTGACGCTGTTCCAATGTTGTTCTCGATCGTCGCCCAAAGGCTCGTATACTAATGGCAATATGTCTGAGACTCATGACAAACGCCGCCGCACCGACCTCGATCTGTTCATCCTGGCACTGATCGACAGCGGGGTATCGACTCCGTATGAGTTTCAGAAGGCAGCCGGCCTCTCCCAGGGCGCCACGATCCCTGCGCTCCAGCGTCTGCTGGATGCGCGGCTGGTGCGCCAGGGGAGGCCCGGCCCCCGTGGCCGAACCAATTACAAGGTCAGCGCGGCGGGCAAGAGGCTCCTGAGAGACGGCTGGCTGCCTTTGATCGCTGCCGGTCCCAGCGGCGACATTGATTCCGATCTTCGCGTGGCGCTCTTGGCGATATGGGGAAGTAGCGATCGCCGGCTGGCTGCCAACTTCCTCTGCCAGTCCGCGGACAAGAAGATGGAGTCGATTGCCGCAGCCGAGCTGACTGGCGGTCCGGGCGCGGTCGCCCCCTTGGCCCAGTGGTACACCGATCTCCGATCAGAAACCGCGAAGGCGGTGCTCGCAGCCGAATCCGAGGCCCTCTGCGCCATGGCCGAGGCCTTGCCACGGAGCCTCACCGGGAAATCCGGGCACAATACTCGTGTACCCAAAAAGTAGAAAGGCTCGTAAAAGCTCTTCCAAAAGGCCGTCGAGACGTTCTGTACCCTTCACATGGGTGGCCCGATCGTCAAAACCGTGGCTTGCAACTGCAACCACCAAACTCCTCCCCATCGCCCCGTATGCCAGGCAGTTGAGCCGCTCATCCCTATTACAATAGAGACAAGACCTGTTTTCCCCCTTTCGCATTGTGTCAACATCCAGCGTCCAAGAAACCGCCCCGCAGCTGATTCCAGATAATCAAGTCACGCGTCGCATCCTTCCGGTAGTCGGCTTCACTTTTGTCGCCTACTTCTCAGTCGGCGTTCCTCTTGCGTTACTGCCCACGTATGCTCACCTGCAATTAGGCGTCAATGCCTCCATAGCTGGGCTTCTGGTCAGCATTCAATACATCGCCACGTTTGCCAGTCGCCCGCGTGCCGGGCGCATGGCAGATACGCGCGGCCCACGACAGACTGTCCGCTATGGTCTGCTCTTCTGCGCCGCCAGTGGATTCTTTCTTCTCCTTGCCGCTCTGCTCAAGCACTCCTTCTGGTTCAGCATCGACAGCCTTGTGCTCAGCCGCCTGGTTCTCGGCGTCGGCGAAAGCATGACCTCCACGGGCTCCACCATGTGGGGCATCGGCCGCGTGGGCAGCGAGCGAACGGCCCGCGTCATCTCCTGGAACGGAGTCGCCAACTATCTTGCGCTCGCCATAGGCGCGCCGGTTGGCGTCCTTCTCGGATCGCGCTGGGGATTCGCCGGTGCCGGTCTCCTCATCCTTCTTGTCTGCATGGCAAGCTATGTCGTCGCAACTGGCTTGGCGCCGACTGCTCCGCTCAAAGGCCATCCTACACCTCTGCCTCTGCGCCGGATTCTCCTGCGTGTCACTCCCTACGGCCTTGCACTCGCTCTCGGAGGCATGGGATTTGGCATCATAGGCACCTTCATCACTCTTTACTTTATCCATCGCAGTTGGCAGGGAGCAGCACTCTCACTCACCATCTACGGACTCTCGTTTATAGGCGTGCGTCTTCTCTTCCCCGGTGTCATCGATCGCTTCGGAGGATTTCCTGTCGCCATCGTCTCCTTCATCGTGGAGCTGGCTGGCCTTCTCCTGCTCGGCTTCGGCAACTCTCCTGGATTGGCCTACACTGGCTGCTGCCTTGCTGGCCTCGGCTTCTCCTTTGTCTTTCCAGCGCTAGCCGTCGAGGCTGCCAACGTCTTCCCCGCATCGGTGCGCGGATCGGTGCTTGGCGTCTACTCCGCCTTCATCGACCTCTCCCTCTTCCTCTCCGGCCCCATCGCCGGTGTCATCATCCACCTCTATGGATACCTGGCAGCCTTTCTTGCCATCGCAGGCGCAGTCCTGCTGGCTCTTACTCTCTCGATATGGCTGTCCTTTTCAGCAAAGCCACCCATCATCGCTTCTACCGGCGCGAAGGTCGCGCGTGAAGCCTGAGGCACGATTACCAGTTGAGTTTGAGGGCCATCTGAATGCGCCGGCTGGCGGCTGCGGTGTTGTAGAGACCAAAGCCCGGGCTGGAGAGATTCAGGAAGTTGGTGCCCGAAACCGAGAGATACGGGTTGTTGAACGCATTGAACAGGTCGACGCGATATTCAAGGTTCCACGGGCCGGAGTTGAGCAATCCTCTCTCGAAGACGCGGATGTTCTTGGAAAAGGTCCAATCGAAGTTGATGAATTTGTTCAAGCGGGCCGTGTTCCGGCCGCAGTTTCCATTGTTGCCGAGCAGGACTGGGACGTACTTCGTGTTCGACGCCGGATTGCCCATGCTGAACGAGCCGCCAACGACGCAGTTGGGCCGGGAGTTATCGAGACCGGAGACTGTATTGCCGTCCAGATTGGCGTCGGGAATTCCCGCAACCGAGCCCGTGATGACCGTGAACGGCAGGCCGGACTGAAACTGGTTGATGGAAGCAAACGTCCAGCCGCCGAGAATGTGCCCTTCGATGCCCTTTTGATTGCGGAAGACGGGGACCTGCCAAACGTGAGAGAGAACAAAACGGTGACGAACATCGAAGTCGGAGTTGCCGCGCTCCGCTCCGGGATTGAACTGGTCCTGCTCGAAGTTGGTATCCAGCGCGCCTTGGGCCGGAGTGTAATCGGAGCTGTTGTCGATGGAATGCGACCATGTATAGGAGGCGCGCAATAGCAGACCATGGGTCAGACTCTTCGACACAGAAGCTTGCAGCGAGTTGTACGTGGAACTTCCGGTGTCGCTGATGTAGCTGACGTCGTTGAAGCGCGGATCGATGCGGGGGTTTCCCGGCCCATTCTCGGAGGCATAAAACGCCTGGAACTGTGCGAGCCGATTGGCTTGATCGGCAGCGCTGGCAGCCGGAGCGGGACGGTCCGCCGGCAGCGTCGAGTTGATCGGCTCATAGGTGGTGAGGGCCGATCCGCGCGACCCAACATAAGACAGGTCCGCCATGATCGACGTTGCAAGGCGGACCTCAACGCCGAAGCTGTATTGCTGTTCGTAAGGATTGCGGAGGTGGGGATTCTCAGAGACTACGCTGCCAAGGTTGATGACATTGTTGAAGCTTCCGGCCTGGGCAGCCAAAGTTGTCTGAAGCGGAGCTGTGCCTGCCAGGAGGTTGGCGAGGGTGTTCCCTCCCGTGAAGCTGCTGAGAGTGCCTGTGTAATCGGTGGGTGGCGCGGTGCGGCCAGATTCCAGGCCGTTGAAGATGAGCGAATCGTAATAAATGCCATAGCCGCCGCGGACCACAAATTTTCCATTCTCAGGGTCCCACGCAAAGCCGAAGCGCGGCGCCAGCAGGCCGGGATGCGCGTCGATCAGAGGGTTCTGCGTGTTGAAGACGCCGAGCGGCCCGCTCCCCAGTTGACCAATGTTCCCCGTCCCCGCAATGTCCAGCACTGACTGCTGATGGTTGGCGTCGCTCTGGCTGCCTTGATATTCATAGCGCAGGCCAAGATTCAGGGTCAGGGTGGACCTCAGCTTCCAATCGTCCTGCACGAAAACGCCGTTATAGTTTTCACGAAACCCGCGGTATGTGTTGCCAAACTCCTGAGTGTAGCTAGCGATTGTGCCCGCCAGAAAGTCGTTCACCGAGGTAAAGGTGAATGCGCCCATGCCATCCGTGTAATTGAGCGAGTTGTCTTCAATATGGCGCAGATCGAAGCCTGCCTTGACGATGTGCCGCCCATGAACCCAACTGTATGTGTCGCTCAATTGATAGACGTTGAAGACGCGGCCCTGAGGCCAGTATGGCACGGTGCCGAAGCCCACCAGTCCGGTGACGTTGAAGCGTGGCGTCGCCGGCTGAGTGAGTGGTTCAAAGAGGGCGCTCGAACGGCCGTAGGCAAGACGCAGCTCGTTTGTGCTGTTGGAACGCGGCGTCCAGGTATCGGCGATCATGGCATTCCTGCCAACCGGGTTGAAGCTGGCGTCGTCCTGAGGAAGGGAGTAGTTGGAGACACGTTCGACGTACGTGCCGGAGTTACTGTAGAAGCGCAAAGTCAGGTTGTTCTTGTCGGAGAAGGAATGATCGGCGCGCAGCAGGTATTGATTGCCGGTTGAAGGGTTGGGCTCGGCGATGGAGGACGTGCCGATGAGCGGGTCGCTGGTTGCGGCCGTGGGCAGAGGGAGCAATTGCAGCAGGCCTTGTACTGTGGGCGACGTAACGGAGCTGCGAGCGGCTTCCGTCGGCAGGTCCGCCACCAGGGTTGTGCCGGCGCCATGGGTTGACCGGCCCTCGTACCCGGCGAAGAAGAAAGTTCGATTGCGCAGGATCGGACCGCCAACAGTGAAGCCGTAGTAGTTCTGGACCAGGGGGTCGGGTCTGCCCGTGGTGTCGAAGTAGTCCCGCGCGTTCAACGCGGCGTTCTGCAGAAAGTCGTATGC
>DAIRTY010000036.1:0-9700 GCA_036803645.1 Acidobacteriaceae bacterium
GTTGTAATCGCGGCGCTGCTGGGTGCCGAGGAGTTCGGATTTGCGACCATGCCGCTGATCGCCATGGGATGCATCATGATGCGCAAGTGCCATCTGAATACCTGCTCGGTGGGAATCGCCACGCAGGACCCAGTGTTGCGCGCACGCTTCCAGGGGCAGCCGGAGCATGTCATTCACTTCTTCTTCTTCATCGCCGAGCAGATGCGCCATCACATGGCGAAGCTGGGCTTCCGCACCGTCGATGAGATGGTGGGCCGCGTGGACAAGATCGATGCCGCGACCGCCGATTTGCACTGGAAGGCCAAGGGGATCGACCTCGCGTCGATTCTGTTCTCGCCCGAACTGCCCTCGCATGTGGGGCGGCGGAAGACGAAGGAACAGGACCACGGGCTGGACCAGGCGCTGGACCATGCACTGATCGCGCAGGCCAGGCCGGCGCTGGAGTCGAAACAACGGGTTACGGGGAGCTTCGCCATTCGCAACGTGCATCGCACAGTGGGCGCGATGCTGGGCGGCGAGATCGCGCGCCGCTACGGCGCGGAGGGACTGCCGGACGAGACCATCCACTTCCGCTTCACGGGTTCAGCCGGACAGAGCTTTGGGGCGTTCGTCCCCGCGGGCGTCACGCTGGAGCTGGAGGGCGACTCCAACGACTATGTGGGCAAGGGACTCTCCGGCGGGCGCATTATCGTCTACCCGCCGAAGACTTCGAGCTTCCTGCCGGAGGAGAGCATTCTGGTGGGCAACGTGGTGCTATACGGCGCGACCGCAGGCGAGGCCTTCTTCAGCGGCATCGCGGGCGAGCGCTTCGCGGTGCGCAACTCCGGCGCAACTTCGGTGGTCGAGGGCGTGGGAGACCACGGCTGCGAGTACATGACCAACGGCGCGGTGGTTGTGCTGGGCGCGACCGGGCGCAACTTCGCCGCCGGCATGAACGGCGGACGGGCGTTTGTGTACGACGACGTGGGCGACTTCTCCACGCGCCGCTGCAACCGCGCCGGCGTGGACCTGGAGCCACTGGCGCTGGGTGAGGACGTGGATCTGGTGCGCGGCCTGATCCAGCGCCACATCGACCTGACAGGCAGCCCGCGGGCGGCATGGATTCTGGAACACTGGGAGACCACGCAGGCGCAGTTCATCAAGGTGTTTCCGCACGAGTACAAGCGGGTGCTGGGGATACCGCGCGCCGAGGCGGTCTACGTCTCGCCGGGCTCCAGCGATTCCACGGCAACTTCGTCGCCTCTGGTGGCGGCAGGGCAGGTGCAGCATGGGTAAGGTGACGGGTTTTCTTGAGATCGATCGCGAACAGCCGACACGTCGCAAGGTGGACGACCGGCTGGAGGACTGGTTTGAGATCTACCAACCCTTCGGCGAGGCGAAGCAGCGCGAGCAGGGTGCGCGTTGCATGGACTGCGGCGTTCCCTTCTGCCACACCGGCTGTCCGCTGAACAACCTGATCCCGGACTGGAACGACCTGGTGTACAACGGGCGCTGGCCGAGTTCCATCCGGCGGCTGCATGCGACCAACAACTTTCCGGAGTTTACCGGGCGCATCTGTCCGGCGCCCTGCGAGGCGGCGTGCGTGCTGGCGATTACGGAGCCTGCCGTCTCCATCAAACTGATCGAGCGCAGCATTGTGGACCGCGCATGGGATGAGGGATGGATCCAGCCCGAGCCTCCTGAGCACAACACCGGTCGCCGCGTTGCGGTTGTGGGCAGCGGCCCGGCGGGATTGGCCGCGGCGCAGCAGTTGCGCCGCGCGGGGCACTCGGTGACGGTGTACGAGAAGAGCGACCGCATCGGCGGGTTGATGCGCTATGGGATTCCCAACTTCAAGCTGGAGAAACACCTGCTTGATCGCCGCATCGAGCAGATGCGCGGGGAGGGCGTGACGTTTGTGCCCAACGCGCATGTGGGGGTCAATGTCGATGTGCAGACACTGCGCGACGAGTACGACGGTATCCTGCTGGCGGGCGGAAGCGAGCGGCCGCGCGACCTGGCGATCCCGGGCCGCGAGTTGACGGGCATCCACTTTGCCATGGAGTTTCTGCCGCAGCAGAACCGGCGCTGCGAGGGCGATCTGCTGGACGCTTCGCTGGACATCCTCGCCACGGGCAAGCGGGTGGTGATCCTGGGCGGCGGCGATACGGGTGCGGACTGCCTGGGCACCAGCCTGCGCCAGCACGCCAAGAGCGTTCACCAGTTCGAGATCATGCCCAAGCCGCCGGCGACGCGCGCGGCGTCGACGCCGTGGCCGATGTGGCCGCTGCAGTTGCGCACTGAGAGCAGCCACGAAGAGGGTGGAATCCGCGACTGGGGCATCAACAGCGTCCAGTTCACCGGCGACGAGCAGGGCCGCGTCACGCATCTGCACGCGGTGCGCGTCGGTCCGCCGCCCAGCTTCACGGCGGTTTCGGGCTCGGAGTTCACGCTGGAGGTCGATCTGGTGCTGCTTGCTCTCGGCTTCCTGGGGCCGGTGCGCTCCGGGATGATCGAGCAGTTGGGGCTGAAGCTGGACCCGCGCGGCAATGTTGCCACGGACGAGGACTACGCGACCTCGGCGGAGGGCGTCTTCGCCGCGGGCGACATGCGGCGCGGCCAGTCGCTGGTGGTGTGGGCGATCGCGGAGGGCCGCAAGGCAGCCGCGTCCATCGACCGCTACCTGGCCGCAAAGCCCGAATCGCTGACTCTGGGGAAAAGCGTTCTGGTGTAAACACTCCGGGAGGCCCACTTGCCTTGGTTCACGGCCACGCGCACAATCGCGTGGCCGTTTCGCTTTGGGGCAAGAGGAGATGTTGCGCGGTACATTTTGCGGTGCGGTTGCGTATCATGTTGGGCGGAAGACAATGCACGCGGAACGGGACCTGGAGGAGGCAGCAAGATGCGGACGAAGCAGAGAATGCGGGTTGCGGGAGTTGTGGCGGCAGGACTTGCGGTGGCGCTGCTGGCGGGCTGTCGCGTGCAGTCGGACAAGCACGGCGATAGCGACGACGTGAAGATTGCTACGCCGTTCGGCGGGATGCAGGTGAAGACCAACGATGCGGTGGTGGTGGAGGGGATCGGGCTGCCGACGTATCCCGGGGCGCAATTGGTGAAGAAGGACAAGGACGACGGCGCTGCGGACGTGAATATGAGCTTCGGCAGCTTCCAACTGCGGGTGAAGGCGGTGAGCTACCGGACGGGCGACTCGCCGGAGAAGGTGGAGACGTTCTATCGCGCGGGGCTGAAGCGGTTTGGCGACGTGATCGCGTGCCGCGACAACCGGGTTGTGGGCACGCCGGCGAGGACGCAGGAGGGGCTGACCTGCGATAACAACAGCGGGAACCATTACTCGGTAGACAACAAGCCAGAGAAGGGCGCGCTGGAACTGAAGGCGGGGTCGCAGCAGCACCAGCACATTGTGGAGATCGACGCAGAGGGCGGCGGGACGAAGATTGGGCTGGTGGCGCTGGACCTGCCTGGCGACGCGACATCGCAGAGCGGGGACGAGCAGAACCGGCAGTAGGGGTGGGAGCTTGCATTCAACCTCGTCGGCTTGCCGATAGAGGTGGGGTGGGGTAGCTTCGTAGATATGCAAGAGTTCTGCCATCGCTGCGGGGGTGAGTTGCCGGAGAGGAGCGGGGAGTCGCCGTTCTGTCCTCACTGCGGGTCACCGCAACTGAGCCTTTCGCGGGAAAACCAGTCGATGGAGACGGGCGGGGAGGTGGCTGGCGAGGCAGACGCGGCAGGCACAACCGGCGCGCTGCCTGATGCGAATCCGCGGCAGGTGGAGTGGAAGACGGCGATCCGGTGTGCGGCGGCGGTGGCTGGAGTGGGCGCGCTGCTGAGCGTGGGGGCGATCCGGGTGGATCTGCTGTCGCAGGTGAGTTTTCTGTGGATT
Source organism: Acidobacteriaceae bacterium (assembly GCA_036803645.1). Classification (GTDB taxonomy): domain Bacteria; phylum Acidobacteriota; class Terriglobia; order Terriglobales; family Acidobacteriaceae; genus Edaphobacter. The sequence goes on from DAIRTY010000036.1 coordinate 3,881, forward strand.
ATGAGCGCGTCACTGATAACGCTGTGGTTCTACCAGAGGCGGCGCCCGGCGGCGTGGATGGATGTAAGGGTGGGAGCGCGCATCGGAGTGGTGGTGGGAGTGTGTCTGGCGCTGGAGGTAGGGACTGCCATGGCCGGAGCTGGGTTGGTGGCGCGGTTTGGGTTGCACGCGATGGGCGGTTTCGACGCGCAGATGACAGCGCAGGTGGTGCAAATGGAGAACACAATCCAGCAGAGGTCCGCCGCGCAATCGACGCCGGTGCCGGCGGAGACGGTGGGGTTCATGAGGTTGCCGGAGTTTCGCGGCGGAATGATTCTGGCGAGCTTTGCATTCCTTGCGGCGGGACTGGTGGTGCTGTCCACGCTGGGTGGGGCGTTTGCCGGACTGCTTGGGCAACTGCGGATGCGGCGCGGGCCGGCGGTGTAAGGGCTTCCGTCCTGGGAAAATTAATTTGCACAGGGTTCGCGCAACTCCAGGCAACCCATGCAACAATTCGGGAATCGCACCTTGTGTCATCTTGTGTTTTCGGCTGACGTTGTGGGAATAGACCAGTTCAAAGATCCCCCAACGGGGTGTGGCTTCTGTCACAGATCGAATGATGTTGCTCCTCTAAATCCAACTTCTGGATGGCCCCATTATGGTTAAACGGTGCGTCAACTCAAGCTGCTGCGAAGAGTTCAAGCTGCTCAATGGGGGTGATCTGTATGCGCTGGAACGGCGGTCCGCCAACACAGAGTTTTTTTGGCTCTGTTCCGCATGTGCTTGCGTGTTCGAGTTGTATCTCGACCCCATGGGCTCCGTTTCGATACGAGCAGGGGGGCTCATCAATCGCGTGCCACCGCCGCAACCGGACGTCAATCTGCGTCTCATCTCTCGCATGACGAGACCACGGCCAAACACGATGCCATCCGGCGAACGAGAATCTACCTTTGTGTCGATCGACGAGCCGTTTTCCGCGGCTTTCCGAATGCGAGGCGGCCTGGCGAATTGAATTGCGCGAGGGGTTTATTCTGCTAAAGATTGATTCCCCCTACGGTTGAAACCATCGAGGGAGGCAATATGGAAAACCAGTCAGTTTTCGATCCGAAGATGGGGAGTAAAGGCGCGGGCGGCGATCCGGCTCCGTTGACCCGGCTCCCGACTGCCCCCCACCTGAAGAAGTCGGTGCGGTTCGTCGCGGCGGACATCTATCATCTCAGTTCCGCCTTTCTTGCGGAGCGGGGTTGCCTCAGCACGGGACAGTCGCGGAAGCAGAGCGATGCCTGAAGGCGACCCTCTGCCCGATTGCCTGAATCCGGTCCTTCCATCTGACGTTTAATCACCCATCCGACGTTTGCAGTCACCGGTTATGCGGCAAAAGAGGGTTTTCCACTGCGTTTGGGATTGATTCCAAGCGATGCGGAGGTTTGCGGCGCAAACGGAGTGGATGGCTGCTATCATCATTTTCGGCGGTGCGAACGCCGCAAACAGACTATGAGCGAAACTACGGAAGCAACCACTACAGGGACCGAGCCGGAGAAGTTGAGGCTGCGCGAAAAGGGCCGGCTGATGTCGGCGTCGGAGATTGAACGGACGCTGGTGCGGCTGGCGCATGAGATCGTCGAGAAGAACGACGGCAGCGAGAACCTGGGGCTGGTCGGCATCAAGCGGCGCGGTGTGCCACTGGCCGAGCGGCTGGCGAAGCTGATCGCCGGAATTGAGAAGCGGCCGGTGAATACGGGCATGCTGGACATCAACCTCTATCGCGACGATCTGACGACGACCGGGCCGCGGCCAACGGTGGTGCCGGGCGAGATCGGGTTCGATGTGAACGGGCGCGACATCGTTCTGACGGACGATGTGTTGTATACCGGGCGCACGGTGCGGGCGGCCCTGGATGCGCTCTTCGCCCATGGGCGGCCGAAGAGCGTGCAACTGCTGGTGCTGATCGACCGCGGACACCGCGAACTGCCGATCCAGGCGACCTATACGGGGCGCACGGTTCCGACCTCGCGGCGCGAGATCATCGAAGTGAAGCTGAACGAGATCGACGGGCAGGAGCAGGTGCTGCTGGTCGAACTGGTGGACTGAGGCAGGGGCGCGTGACCGAGCGGGCGAAGAGGGTTGCGATGAGGGAGGCCGGTGCGGGCCTGCTCTCTGGAACGACGGCGGACTGTTCGGTGGTTGCGGCGGGGTCGCTGCTTTCGGTGGAGCATCTGTCGGTGGCGGACGTGGCCGGGATTCTTGCGATGACTGCGCGGCTGGAAGCGATGGCTGCGGCTGAGCGGGCGCGCGTGCTGGCAGGACGCACGATTGCGCTTCTCTTCTACGAGTCGAGTACACGGACGCGGACCTCGTTCGAGCTGGCGGCCAAGTCGCTGGGTGCTACAACCACGCTGGTCAGCGACAAATCTTCGTCGATCGAGAAGGGCGAGAGTCTGAAGGACACCGGGCTGACGTTGCGCGCGCTGGGCGCGGAGGCGATCATTCTGCGACACCCGTCGTCGGGCGCGGCGTCGCTGCTGGCGCGCGTGACCGGGCTGCCGGTGCTGAACGCTGGCGATGGGATGCATCAGCATCCGTCGCAGGCGCTGCTGGATCTGCGCACGGTTCTGCTGGGGCTGGGGCGCGACGCAAGTACGGTGGATGCGAAGACACTGGACGGCATCACGTTGGTGATTACGGGAGACATTCTGCACAGCCGCGTGGCGCGGTCGGATGCGATGCTGCTGCCGCGGCTGGGCGCGCGCGTGGTGCTGTGCGGGCCGGTGGAGTTGCTGCCGGAGAGTGCTCTGGGGCTGGGCGAGGGGATTGAAATTGAGCGGGACTTCGATCGCGCGCTGGCGCGGGCGGATGTGGTGATGATGCTGCGCATCCAGAAGGAGCGGCTGGCGGGCTTCGACCTGGACCTGACGGAGTTTATCGAGCGGTACCAATTGAGCGCGGAGCGGCTGGCTGCTGCGGCTGCGAAGACGATAGTGATGCATCCGGGGCCGATCATTCGCGGGCTGGAGATTACCGGCGAGGTGGCGGATGGCGCGCAGTCGGCGATCGAGGAGCAGGTGAGCCAGGGGCTGGCGATACGGCGCGCGGTGCTGGTGCGGGCGCTTGGGGTGAAGGTATGAGCGAGATGCTGATCCTGAATGGGCGGCTGGTGGACCCTGCGAGCGGGACCGACGCTCCGCGCGACGTGCTGGTGTGCGATGGGCGGATTGCGGCGATTGAAGTGCCGGGGGGGCTGGCGAGTGTCGCGAATTCGCTTCCTGTGGAGGACCATATCGACGTTACGGGGATGGTGGTTGCGCCGGGACTGATCGACATCCATGTGCATCTGCGCGAGCCGGGGCAGACGCACAAGGAGACGATTCGCACGGGGACGGCGGCGGCGGCGGCGGGCGGATTCACGACCGTGGTGGCGATGCCGAATACAACTCCGGTGAACGATTCGGTGAAGAGCCTGCGCTGGATGCTGGATGCGGCGCGCGGCGCGGTGGTGAAGCTGCTGGCGATGCCGGCGGCGACCTTCGACAGCATGGGCTGCGAGATTACGGACTTCCACGAGCTGGTAAAGGCGGGGGCGGTGGGGTTCACGGACGACGGCAAGCCGGTGCTGGAGGACGAAGTGATGAGGGCAGCGCTGGTGGCGGCGGCAGGGCTTGGCGTTCCGGTGTCGCAGCACGCCGAGGACACACGGCTGACCGGCGGATGCAGCATGAACGCTGGGCGGATGTCGTTTCGGCTGGGGCTGCGCGGAATGCCGGTGGAGGCAGAGGCGCGCATCGTGGAGCGCGACCTGCGGCTGCTGCGGGAGATCGAGCGGGTGGAGCGGGTGAGGCCACACCTGCATGTGCAGCATGTGTCGACAGCGCGCGCGTTGCACGAAATTCGACGCGCGAAGGCGGAGGGGTTGCATGTGACCTGCGAGGCCACGCCGCACCACTTCACGCTGACCGATGAGGCCATCGGCGACTACGACACGAACGCGAAGATGAACCCGCCGCTGCGCGGGGAGGCGGATCGCCATGCGCTGATCGAGGGGCTGCTGGACGGGACGGTGGACTGCATTGCGACCGACCACGCGCCTCATGCGAGCCACGAGAAAGAGGTGGAGTTCGAGCGCGCGGCGAACGGGATTACCGGCCTGGAGACCGCGCTGGGACTGGCGTTGCGCGTGTTGCACCGCGAGCATGGAATGGAGTTGGCGCAGGTGATTGCGCTGATGAGTGCGCGGCCGGCGGCGGTGATCGGGCTGAAGGACCGTGGGAATCTGCGCGTGGGGAGCTACGCGGATGTGGTGGTATTCGATCCGGCGGCGGAGTGGAGCTTTGCGGCGGGGGCGTCGCGGTCGAAGTCGCGGAATACGCCGTTCGACGGTGCAGCGATGCTGGGGCGGGTAAGGGCGACGATCTGCGAAGGGCGCGTCGTTTATCGGGCTTAGACAATATGTGGACTGTTACCGATGTTGATTTATCTCAAAACGGGTTTTGCATTTCATACAGTTGTATGTGTGCGTAAATTTCGCCACAGTTCCATCTTTATGCACATATCCCCGCGATTTCATTTTGCTTCGATCAACATTGTTTAACTCACCCATACACTTCGGGCAAAATTTAATATCGAGTTGCTTTCCGGTAATATTAGCCATTTGCGAAGATTCTATCGCTCAGATAGGGGCCTTGTCGTAATTGGCGTGAAATTGTTCATCCTCCAATTTCAATAAAACATTGCATAGTTTGCGGTTTGGGTGGTCGTGTGGGCGGAAGTTGCATCTTACTGGAGTGACGGGTTGCGGAGGCGGGATCGATCGGTTCCGCAGCGCCCCGTTCTACGCGCAGCAATGCGCGCCGCCGTGCGTCGGATCGACGACATGCACGGAAGAAGATGAGGGCGAGACGATGAAGGCACATTTATCGATACGGGCGGCATGGCTACGAGCTGGGGCTGCTTTGGTGTTGGGCGTGGCGATGATGGCGGGTTGCGCGTCGCAGCAGGAAAAGGCGATCGACGCGGCGAAGAAGCAGGCGGCGGCCACCGGACAGGCGCAGCAGGTGATCACGGTTGATAAGGCCGGGAACACGACGACGACGACGGTGCAGCCGCCAGCTCCGGGTCAGACGGCGGAGGCGATTTCGACGACAACGGCACCCGCGCCGCCCCAGACTCCGGGAGGGCCGCTGCCGACTGCGCCGGGGACGTACTATCAGCCGGCAGGGACGGTGCAGGGAGCCGCGGGAGGGACGCAGCAGGCAAGTGCGCCGCCGGGGCAGCCGACGGAGATTAACATTCCCGCAGGGACGGAACTCGCTATCCGCATCAATCAGACCATCAGCGTGAAGCACACGCCGGCGGGGTCTCGCTTCGACGGCGAGGTGGTGGAGTCGTGGGTGGGTTCGAATGGGCGGGTGATTCTGCCCAAGGGCACGCCGGTGGGCGGCGTTGTGGATGTGTCGCATAAGCGGGGACACTTCAAGGGGGCTTCGATTTTGGAGCTTCGGCTGACCTCGCTGACGCTGAATGGGACGCGCTATCCGCTGGAGACGCGCGACCTGACTCGGACGAAGAAGGGCAAGGGCAAGCGGTCGGCAGCGTTTATCGGCGGCGGGACGGGGCTGGGAATGCTGATCGGCGGCGTGGCTTCGGGCGGCACGGGACTACTGATCGGCGGACTGGCCGGAGCTGGCGCAGGAACGGCGGTGGGTGGGCTGACCGGGAACCGCGACATCGTCATTCCGGCGGAGTCGATTGTGCGGTTCAGGCTGGCGGACGATCTAACGCTGCAGCAGTAGAGGCGGCAGGTTGTGAACAAAAGGCCCATCCTGACGGATGGGCCTTTGTTGTGGG